>NZ_JADJSO010000085.1:0-43712 GCF_016711665.1 Candidatus Villigracilis saccharophilus | reverse complement strand
TGTGCGTGGTTATATACCTGATCGAGACCATACCAATCCTTTTTGATCATTCCCCATGCTTTTGATTCATCTTCCGCGAGCATTTCCTGAAATGCAGTTTTGGTTGTGATACCGAGAAATTTCATCCACAAAATATCACAGATGAGATGTGTGAAATATCCAAAGCGGAAACTGTATGCTTTTATATCATTCTGTGGATTAATATTTTTCAAGTGTTCGCGGTAATACACCAGGTCGCGAATCATATCTTCGCCCTCACCTCTATGCAGGAAGTGGGTCACTTCTTTGGGAGGGTCGAACTCTGTCCATGTTTCGTTGGGAATGCCCGAATCAGGCGCGAGGTTGCCGAATGTGAATAATGTTGTATCCAATTCGGGGAAATGGGGAAGAAGTTTTTCTGCGATGCGCAGGTGACAGATCCATGTGCCCATTATTTTTGTTTTCTGCCTTCAAGATAATTTGCAATTGCCGCGTAAAGCAGAAACAGTCCGATCAAAATAAAGAACACGGCCTGCAATCCGAGAAAGCGGTATTGCATGATTCCGAATCCCGAGAATAACACGCCGACCAATCCATAAAATATCGCGTTGCGATTGTATGCGGAAGCAACGCGCCTGGATTGAAATAAGTTGCGGGCAGTAAGCTGTTCCAGCGCGCGGACTTGTTCTTCATGGTGGCCTTTGCAGGCGAGTACATCATCCACGATGGCGGCGCATTCGGAGCAAAGTCCGCGCTGACAGTGTTTACATAATCCAACGGCGGATATTTCAGGATGGTAAAAACAATTCACTTTTTATTTCTCACTTCTTCACAACTGGATGTCTCAATACAGTTTTCATTTTATCAGGCGCGGCTTTGCGCGGATCGCTGATATAGATCTCATGGTGCAAACCATTTGGCCCAACATTATCCTTCAATCCATTCTCTGTCATGAATTCCTTCATGCGGTCAATCGTTGCGGGCTCGGTGGCGTATGGTCCGATGTGCATCACCTGCACACACAGGCCTTCTTCAAAGTGGGCGAGCTTTACCTTCGAGAGCATTTCACTGTCACCCTTCTTCTTGCGGACTTGTTCCCTTGCTTCCTCAAAAATTTCTTTCGTGATGACATCAGGCTGCATGATCATCAAGGTATAGACCCAATTATCCTTCACGGTAATATCAAAGAATCCGTCCTCCACTCCCCACAGACCTTCCAGTGCCATGACGGGATAGTCAATGGCGTTCGTCTTGCGCTTCTTGAGCATGAACTTGAGTGTGTAGGACAGTCCGTATAAAGCCTGAGTGGCCTCTGCAAAAGAGGGTGACTTTCCAGGTTCGGAGCCTTTTTCAATCGCGCCGTCGATCATGGCGAATTGCAGATTTGGGACTTGAATCGTTTCGATCTTCTTCGCCGAGGGTTGATACAGATTTTTGAATTGTTTTTTCAGGTCAAGAATTTTCATGTCAATCTCCTACAACTGATTACTTTTTGATTGCCTTCCGAATCGTTGTCCGCGCCCAGCGGTAGTGACTGCCTGTGGCTGAGACAAAATATGCCGCCAGCGGATTGTTATTCGTCCATTTATAAACCTTGCGGGTGAACAAATCCTTTTCGGGAATTTCTTCAATGGTTTTCATGATCTTTTTATACGAAGTCTTGAAGATCTTCATTATTTCTGCAAGCGTCTTATCACGGTGCTTGAGGAAGATGGCGTGATTTAATTGCGGCAATTGCCCCCAGTTGTATTCCTCGGATGGTACGGCTGGAGTTTTTCCCTTCAGACCTTCTGCGTACCATTTCATCACCATCCCTTCCCATTCAACGAGATGCGAGAGCACATCCTTGACCGCCCATTCGCCGATGAGGTTGGGTTGAGTCATTTGTTCAGGCGTCAATGTGGCGAGCAGTTCTTCCAGTGCGGCGCGTTCTTTTTGAGCAGTTTCAATGATTTGAGGTTTTGTTGTTGGTTTTGGCATGCTGCCTCCTTTATTGTTTGGTTCTTTCCAGAATGAGATGAACAAATAATGTCAGTCCTCTTGATGGGATTTTCTTTTGACTAAAATCCCAATCCTTCCACGCCGTCCAGATGGATTCAGGGATGTATCGTCCTTCATCGTCTGCTTTGGATTCAACGAGCTTTAGCATTTCTTTGAAGCGTTTATCTTTCCTTGCCCACTTGAAATAACTGAGCACATCCACCACATGCAGAATGTCGTACCAGAACAGCGGAGCTTTCAGCTTGCGGAAGTCTGCTCCCATGAAGAACATATAAGGATGGCGTTCCTTACTTTCTTCCCAAAGGGTGAGCAGGGTCTCCACTCCGATCTTTGCGGATTTACCTTCGTGCAACTCAGGCACGTGCGCCAGTACCTTTAACATGACCAACGTCGCGTATGGACAGGGATCATCCTTTCGCCCCGGCCCGCGGAATTTTCCCAACTCTGGCGAGACAGCGCAAGGCCAGCCATTGTCACGGACAAGTCCATCCAAATGCTCAACTGCTGAAATTACACGCTTGTCATTGCCTAATCCCATTTGAACCAACGCAGATACAACAATAGGCGCGTCACATAAAGCCCATGCCCATTCATCTTCTCCACTGCCGCTGAAATGGGTTGGGATGTTCATGGTAAGTTGAAATGGTCCCTGACTGGATTGATGCTTCATCACTTTGTCAGCGATCTTCTTCACAGGGGCATCGTTGACATTCAATCCCAGATCTGCAAGGAAGGCCAATTTGTGAAATGACTGACTGGCAGATTTGTGACTGTTGAGAACTGTGCCAGGCCACTCGTTCAACTCGGCTAGCAGGGATTGAATTTTCGTATCAGCCAGCATGGCTTTTCGAGCAGAGATCACCTGCGGATCTTTTTCAGTTTGACCAAACAAATCCACCCGTGTTCGATATTCGATCCATGCTTCGCCTTGCAGAAGCCATTCAATGGTTTTATTGTTCATAGGAGCTTCCCGTCCTGCGTGTTAAAAACATGCCGCACATCTATCAAATTATGACATATCCGCCATTCGTTTACAAATTTAGATCGCCCTTATGAATCACATCTCTTCCATATTTTTCCTGAAGCCGATCGACCACTTCCTGCAATTTGCGGGACTTCTCGTTTCCCGCGTCCCACAAGCTGAGCTGTCGTACCGGAGCGCCGATTCCGCTGACGCCGACTCCGATCAACCTCACGGCTTGATTCTGCTTGCGGACAGTTTTCATCAGCTTGACGGCGGTGCGGAAAATCTCATCATCGTTATCTGTGGATGTGGGTAATGTGGCTTGACGGGAAATGGTTGTGAAATCAGTCCAGCGAATTTTGAGTTTGATCGTTTTTCCAGCAAGATCATTTTTGCGAAGTTGCCTGCCTACTTCCGTGGACTGTTCACGCAGGGTTTTTTCGAGAGTCTTTTCATCGCGCACATCCATATTGAATGTGATTTCCTGGCTGATGGATTTGGTCTCGGATTCTGTGACGATGGGACGGTTGTCAATGCCGTGCGCATGACGCCACAGGTCGCGCCCGTTTTCACCAAATAAATTGACAAGTTCCTTTTCAGGCCAGTTGGCAATGTCACCGATGGTGTGAATACCAAGTTCAGTTAATCGCGCAGATGTTTTTGGACCCACGCCCCAGAGCATATCCGCGGGCAGGGGAGCGAGGAATTTTGCTTCTTCACCTGCGGGGACAATTGTTAATCCAAATGGTGGCTCGGTTTTTTTCTTGCTTGATTTCTTGCCGACCTCGGTTGCGATCTTTGCCACGAGTTTATTGGATGCGATGCCGATCGAGCTGGGTAAATGCAAATTGTTTTTGATATCAGCTTGCAGGTTAAGTGCGATGCGTGCCGGGGCTTCGCGCATGTCTGAGATGTCGAGAAAGGCCTCGTCGATGGAAATCTGTTCGACCAGACCTGTTAATCCATGCAGTTTACTCATTACATTTTTAGAGTATTCTTCATATAGCTTATGCCGCCCGGGAACGATGATTAAGTTCCTGCACATTTGAAGAGCGCGCGACATGGGCATTGCACTGCGAACTCCAACCGCGCGCGCCGCATACGAACAGGATGCGACCACGCCGCGTTCGTTGGGTTTGCCTCCCACTGCAAAGGCTTTACCGCGCAGCTCAGGGTTTTGAGTCTCTTCGACTGAGCAATAAAAGGCATCAAGATCTAAATGTAGGATGGTGCGGGACATAAAGTGATTATAGTTTATTGATTGATATGGTACAAAATGACCACAAAATTGCCTTGTTAATATATTGAACATTCTCTTAAGAAAAGTTATACTAGGAAGGGCGTATAGTCATGGAACTTTTTTAGATTATTTTGCGTCTTTTGATTAGTATTTGCATTGCATGGAGGAAGAAATGAAACTTGTATCAAAATTTGCGACTACCTTACTTTTGCTTGCACTGATGCTTTCCGTCGTGCCTGCTTCGGCCGTTCAGCCTGCTCAGGCTGCAACAGCTTATTGGGCTCAATTCGTTGCTGATGTGACGGTTCCCGATGGCACAACCTACGCACCTGGCACTGCATTTAAGAAGACATGGCGCCTCAAGAATATTGGGACATCAGCTTGGAGCGATGTCTCTTTGATCTTTGTCAGTGGAGAGAAGATGGGCGCGCCCACTTCTGCTGCCCTTCCTACTACTGTTAATGTTGGCGCAACAGTTGATATTTCTGTGGATATGACCGCGCCGGCCTCTGGCGGACATTACTTCGGCTACTATAAACTCAAGAGCGCTTCAGGCGGCGAATTTGGTATCGGTTCCAACGCTAATAGTACTTTTTGGGTGGAGATCAATGTCAGCTCATCCACTGGAACTGGTTATGACTTCACTGCCAAGGCTTCTGATGCGACCTGGTCCACTGGCGCGGGCGCATTTACGTTCCCCGGCACGGATGGCAATGCGAATGGTTTTGCGCTTAAGTTGGATAAACCCAAACCTGAGACCGGTATCGAATCTACACTGGCCGGTCTCTTACTTGCTCCCAACAATGTCAATAATGGCTATGTTCAGGGAATTTATCCCGCCTTTAAGGTGCAAAGCGGGGACCGCTTCCAAGCGACCATTGGCTGTGAATATAATGCCACCAGTTGTTATGTGGCTTATCGTCTTGATTACCAGATCGGTTCAGATCCCGTTAAAACTTTTTGGACATTCCGTGAAAAATATGAAGGCTGGACATACGGCGCCAACCTCGACCTTAGTTCATTTGCGGGTAAAGATGTCAAGTTTATCCTTGTAATTTCCGCTTATGGATCCCCGACAGGCGACCGCGCGTTATGGATCAACCCGGTCATCGCCCGCTCAGGTGGTACGGTTGCAACCAATACCCCCGCACCAACGGTCACAGGAACTCCACCCACATCTACTCCAACCAAAACAGCAACCCCTGTTTCCAGTTGTACCAATCTCGCGCAATTCATCGCTGATGTCAATGTGCCGGATGGCACCTCCTTCCCGGCAAACACACCTTTCTTAAAGACCTGGCGTCTTAAGAACATAGGTACATGCTCGTGGAGTAATTACAGTTTGATTTTTGATACCGGCGAAAAGATGGGTGGGATTGATGGCGTTATCCCAACCACCGTGGCTCCTGGTCAAACCGTCGATGTCTCCACCAACCTGACCGCTCCCCCAACTTCTGGAACATACCGCGGATATTGGAAGCTAAAGAGCGCGGCAGGTGCTTCATTCGGCATTGGCACCGGCGGCACGAAATCCTTCTGGGTGGAGATCAAGGTTACAGGCTCGGCTGGTCCGACCGTTACCCCTGGCCCGACCGCTACTCCCTTAGCCGGTACGACCTATGATTTTTCACAAAAAGTATGTGATGCCAGCTGGTACAGTGGAGCAGGTTCGTTACCCTGCCCCGGTACCGATGGCGATGCAAAGGGATTTGTTTTGAAGGTTAACCCTTCCAAATTGGAGAACGGTACCTACGATAACCGCACCGGTTTGGTAACCTTCCCGCAGAATGTTACAAATGGTTATATCCAGGGTATTTATCCGGCCTATACTGTGAAAAGCGGCGATAAGTTCCGTTCCCTTGTTGGTTGTGAAGGTACCGCACAATGCAATGTAACCTTCCGTTTGGACTATTCTATTTCCGGCAGCTCCACCATTCAAACCATGTGGGCATTTGGTGAAAAAAATGAAGGACTAAACGGTACCGCCGATGTCAGCCTCGAATCACTGGTAGGCAAGGACATAAAGTTCATTCTCACCATTCTTTCAAATGGTTCTCCAACAGGCGATCGCGCGCTTTGGGTTGCTCCCATTATCTATAACAGCGTAGCCTACCCTAACCCGTAACGGTAAGCAATACCAAGAAGATTAGCTAGCGCAGTTTGTTTGCAATAAAGATCTTGAAGGTTCCCGTTATCGAAAGATAACGGGAACCTTTTTTTAATCGCAATCGTCTTGAATTTGATTTGTTAATTCGGTAATTGCAGGAGATTTAATGAAAAAGATATTGCTCTTAACGCTTTTGTTTCTGACAGCTTGTACGCCATTGGCATCCTCTTCTACCCCTGTTACTGATCCTGCGCCGATCTCTCCTCTCAGTACGGCGCCCTTGCCTGCTCCGGTAAACCTGACAATTGATTCAACCTCTGAACAGATCCGGATGGCTATGTTCGAAAGCGCTGGAAGGTGGCGAACTATCCACATGCAAGGTGAAACTATCTGGTACGGAACCGGCGGGGTATTACAAACATATCAAGAACAGGTATGGATTGATCCATTAAACAGTAGATACAAAGTTGAACTAACTGGAACAGCTAGTGCTGTAGATACTCGGATCACGATCAGTGATGGCATAAATATTTACAATTTAAATGGCAGTTCGGCACAGGCGGAGGTTATTTCATATCCTGATTTTGCGCGTGTGGGCCAATATATACCGCCGCTGGTTGACGGCGAATCTCATCCCAATCCAATCTGGAGTCAGATCGGCACGCCGCTTTCCCAGCTCGCTTTCCCGTCGGATTATTCTCAAAATAAAGGGATCTTTAAACCCGTTGAGACCACATCAGTAGCCGGGCGAGACACGCTTGTTATTGAATGGATGTTCGCTGAAAATTCCTTCGTTTCATGGAGAATGTGGCTTGATACACAGACTGCGGTCATTTTGAGATTGCAGGAGTTTGGAAAAGATGGAAGCGGAACACTGCAAGGGGAGCGTGTCGTAAACCAGATTAACTTTGACCAATCTTTTGACGCTTCGATGTTCGCTATCCCGTTTGATTCATTCAATGATACGGGTTCTTCCACAACTGGCATCACACCTTTAGTAACAGTGTCAGGCTCGACTTCCGAAGAAGATGCGGGAGATTTATATTTCTTCCTTCAGCCGCGACAGGCGGAAATCGATTCAGTTGGTGCGTGTGTCAGGTGTCTGTGTTTTTAATACAGAGAAATGTCCGCCCATCGAAGAGATCAAAGTGCCGTTTGCATTTAATTTTACGATCAGCCCGTTGAACTGGTCATCGGATGGAAAGCAGGCTGCCTTTGCGTATTCTAATAATCCAAATGGCACGCCGACCCGCATGTGGTTGTTTGACCCTGATGGGAATGTGTGGACTTCAGTGGCAGAGTTTCCTTACATTGATCCGCCGTTCTGGTCACGCGATAATAAATGGATCGCCTTCCGCGTGCAGGATGGAGCGGGCGGCGAGGATGTGTATATCGTTCAGCGGGATGGCAGGGAGTTGAAGAGTATATCGCCGGGACTTCCTCCAGAAGGAAAGCCTTATATTTTGGATGGCTGGTACACTGAGAACATCATTATGCGGTCTGGTTTGCCCGGCACCGAAGGCGAGGTCTACCTGGTGCGCGCGGTGAATGGACAGGCGCGCCTGATGTTTGAAACGCTGCAGACCAAAGTGCCTTTTGTGTCGTCGCCGGATGCCAGCCTGCTTGCGTATGATGACTATAATGCAGACGGTCAACTGCATGAATTAAAGATCATGGAACCGGATGGCGCCAACGCAGTGACGCTGGCAAACTTTACAGGCGGAAGCTTGTATCCATACATTTGGTCGCCGGACAGCAGATTCGTCGCATTTAATTATTCCACCAGTTCAGCAAACGGTGAGCCGAGCGCGGAAGTCTTTGTGGTCAGCCGCGATGGCAAGATCTTAACCTCGGCTTATAAGGGGGCGACTGTGGGACGCCTGGTCTTCTCGCCGAATGGAAAGTATTTGCTTGTGGAGGAAACGACATCTGCCAGCGGCGGTCATTTATTTGTAGTAGACCTTGCGACAATGGAACAGAAAATTTTGCAGGCCCCGGGCCTGTCCACAGATTATGATTGGTACGCCCCCTCGTGGAGACCGTAAATAAACAGTGAAAGTTGGAGCCGCGCTTTAGCGCGGTCTCTTTTTATTCAGACCCTGCTGATGCTAACTTATGTAATGTGTCCATGGCTCGTCTTGCATCTTTCACCGGCGTAAAAATATGGTCATGATGGAATGCGGCCACGATATTACAGCTGATGTTTGCTTCTGTCAGGGTGTTGGAAACTGCCGCGGTCAAGCCAACAGCTTCCAGCGAGGAATGAACCGTGAGTGTGATCCACGCACAGATGGTGTCATAAGGAAGGCTTAGCGAGTCTGCTTTTTCCTTTGGCAGGATGACGGTCACGCCTTCCTTTTCATGAAAATAACAAAGCGGATCGAGTTCTTTGGCGCGTTCTTTTGAATCCATAAGACAGTACACATATTCGCCCTGGTTGAGTTCAGGCCGCATGCCTTGGATGAGTTTTTTCAGATCAACTTCACCTGTCATTTTTACTTTCGTTTCACATCCAACACGGCGATCTTGGTGGAGTGATTAAATGGCGCGGGGTCGGTGACTGTTTTCCCAAGCGGGTTATACCCTGTAAAATCTTCCGGGGCGGGAACGAGTTCCCTGATCTTTAAATATCCATCCTTGCATAGTGCATCAAGGGTTTGCATATATTCCTGTCCGCTCAGGAACAGGGCGTTGTTGATGGCGATCAAATATCCATCGTCATTGATCAGCGGGCGGACTTTGTTGATCAGCCGCGCACTTTCCTTTTCCTGATCCACTTTGCCTTTGGAGGTGGCGGAAAAGAACGGAGGATCAATGATGACGCAATCAAAAGACTTTTTGTCGCGCTTAAAATTCCCGACCTGTTCAAAGAAATCTCTGGATATGAAATCTCCCTTTTGTATGGGGAATCCGTTGAGCATATAAGAGTCTTTGGCGAGGTTTAGAAACTCGCGGTTGAGATCTATTTGCACAACGCGGCTGGCCCCGCCTTTTTTTGCAGCAACGCCGAAACTGCCGGTATAGGCAAAGGTATTCAAGACACTCTTATCCTTTAGATTTTCCAATAACCATTTCCGCAGGTTGCGCGTATCGAGATATAGACTCGAGTCACGGTTCAAGGTCAAATTGACGGCGTACCAGGTTTCGTGTTCTTTGATCTTGCGGGTCAACTCTGTGCCGAATAATAGCTTGCCGCGTTTTTCATCCTGTGTCCCACCGCTGCGGGTTTTTACAAGTCCGGCTTGAAGCCAATTCAGAGAGGTTCTTAGGAAGGTGGTTACTTCCTGGATCAATGTTTGATTTTGAGATGGATCGTCGGCGTAGTTGTGGATGACGAGCGTGCTCCCGTAAACATCAAGCGCGAGATCGGGATAGCCTTCGTTGAATCCGTTGAAGAGGCGGAAGGCTGTCTCGTGTTTGGGATCCATCAGCGGTGCGCGCGAGGCGGTGGCCTTTTCGAGCAGGGGGATGATCATTTTAATTTTATTCTCCAGCCATGAGTTGATCACGGCAATCGATTCCATGCTGACTGTATGCCCCATGTTGAATTCGTGATATTGAAGGTCGGCATCCAGCTTTTGCAGTGTGTCACGGCTGCGGCGTGCCCAATCCACGGGGAGCAGTGGATCTTGTACCCCATGGGTAAGGATGAAAGGCTTCTGTTTTATTCCTGCTTCATCGATCTGCAAGCCTGACTCGTGTGGAATGTAACCTGATTGGGCGATGACGCCTGCAATGCGCCGGGGATGGGTCAATGCGTAGGACATGGAGACGATGCTGCCCTGGCTGAAGCCGAGCAGATACAATTTGTTTTTATCCACAGGATAATTTGCAATGACCTCGTCTATGAACCTATCTATCGTGTTGAGCGCATTGGCAAGGCGGGCAGGATCGGGCTTTCCAACCTGAGTGATCTGAAACCATTCATAGGAATCAGGGCCGAGGTCATATGTGCCGCGCGGACTGATCCATAATAGATTTTTTGGCAAATAGTCAGCCAGGGCGATCAAGTCACGCTCGTTGCTGCCCCGTCCATGCAGAGCGAGAATGGACGGGTGAACAGGGTCCGGCGTGACGGATGCGGGGAATTTTGTCAAATGGTAAAGGGATAGTTTTTTTATTGGCATTTTATTCCACGATCTTTATGTTTTTCGGATTGATCACTGATATTTGCCTGGTACCTAAAATCACTTGTGCATCTGCGTTCAGTTCCACCCAGTAGAAACTGCGGTGTCTGGAGTAGGGATCAATGCGAATGACTGTGCCTTCATACCAGCCCTCTTTTTCTCCGAATTTTGAATCGAGATATATCTTGACACGATCGTTGATCTGAACGGGTTGTGCCATTCTTATTTTTGGTTTGCAAACCAGAATAGACCCGCTCCGAAGATCATTGCAATACCGCCATTGATCGACCATTGCGGATCTCCGGTCATAAAGCTGCCAGGCAGGATATTTATGCCTTGCAGGAACCAAATTCCGCCTGCGAGAAAAATCAATATCGCAAAGATCTTCAGGATGGTTTTAACGATTGACTTCATTTTATTCTCCACAGAATATTCTTATTTCTAAACCCGATTTTCCCAGCGTTAAGATCATCGCGCCAGCGCCAGCAGAGTGCGGAAGGCAAGATAGATCGTCACCATATCATCAGCCGAATATTCCACACGCCGATCCATTGTCCGTTTCGCAAATGGCATCAGCGCGGCTCTATCCGCCATGTCCGATTGTTCAAATTCCACGGTCATTTTTATTGGCGCGGCGACTTTGAACGGTTTCGGCGCTTTTTTGCTTTTCAGGTTGATCACGGCGCGTTTCGCGATTTCTTCGATCAACTTGGTGGTTACCGCCGGCGGCAAACATTCGGCAGACATGCGGCTGACAGCTTTCTTTACCTGCGCGGTCTCGATCTTATTGCCAAAGAATTCCTGTACTTCTGCGCACAGGGTCTGATCGCCTGAGGCCATAATGACGGGGACATTGAAGTGTCCGCAGACTGCGCCGTTTAGTCCAGATTCTCCAAATGCCCGTCCGTTGATCCATAACCCGGATACGCGCTCGTCAGACCAGGTGTGGTCGAGGATGGCGTTTTGCGCGCCCATGCGTCCGTGATATCCCACAAACATTACACCGTCCACATCTTCATCCACGCCGCTGACCATGGAAAGGGGCGCGGGCGAACCGGAGGTGAGGGAGGCGCGTTCATCCAATTCTTCAATGAGAATATTCCTGCCATTGTTGTGGCCGTCTGTCACTATGACAGATGAGGCTCCGCCGGCGAATGCGCCGCGAATTGCAGCATTGACATCTGCGGTCATCAACTTTCGAAAGCGGGCATATTCAGAGTGATTGGGATTTACCTGATCCCAATGCACAACACCTGTGATGCCTTCCATATCTGCAGCGATTAAAATTTTCATGATTGCTCCTTTTATGTGTTTATGATTTTACTGCGCGTGTGGCTAAATAAGTTTCGATGTGCTCGCTGATCTTTAGACCATTGTGATGGTCTTCATATAAGCCAATGATCGCGAACCCCGCGTCCAGCTGACCCGCAAGCTGGTCGTTGAGCGAATGTCCAAATTCGGCGGGACGGTCTTCCTTCTTTAGCTGCTCCATTCCGTACACTTCAATATCCGAATAGGGGATCTTATGCTTGACGATCAAGTTCCCATTATCCATATCTTCATAATCGAAAATATAAAAAAGCGGATTCATAAAACCCGCCAGCATCGTGCCGCCGTGGCGCAGGACGCGAAAGGCTTCCTTCCAAACCGGGCGGATCTCATGGATAAATAAATTCGAGACGGGATGAAAAATGAAATCGAAACTTTCATTCGCAAAGATGGAAAGGTCGCGCATGTCGCCTTCCACGGTGCGGATGTTGAGCCCTTCCCGTTCCGCCACTTCGCGGTCGCGCCCCAGTTGAGCGGGGGAATTGTCGAAGATCGTCACGTTCGCTCCCGCCGCCGCGAAGATGGGACCTTGTTGTCCGCCGCCGCAGGCGAGCCCGAGGATGGCGAGTCCGTCCATCGGCGGAAACCATTCATGTGGAACAGGTTTGTTCTCCGTCAAAACAACAGACCAATCTCCCGTTCGCGCCCGCGCGATCAACTCTGGGGAAACTGGCACTGTCCAAGGGTTTTTACCTGATTGAACCTGACGATCCCAAGCTTCCTTATTAAAAGATGGAACATTACTGTTAATATCCATTTTATTCTCCAATAATATCTGTAGAAAAGTTGAGTAAGGGACACCCCAGATCGGCATAATGATTTACTTCATTTTACCTGTTGGGGAGTACGAAATGAATTTTACACCGGATAAAAATATAAAGGAAACCTCCTCTATACGCCGTCGACTCTGCGGGTTTAAACTCACGTTATAATGTGAGCCTGCATATTCTTTTTTTGATATGCAAGAGCGTGGCTTTGACAAAAAAACTGTTTCGATTACAAATATATTTTATGGTGACCGCCTTTTGAAATCAGTCTGCTGGATGAGTATTATCGAGGTTAGATGTTCCGAAGTATTCGCTGGAAAGTAGCGTTGGGATTGGCGTTGCCGATCTTGATATCTCTTTGGGGATTTTCGATCCTTCATTACTATCGTGAAAAGGCGATCTTGCTGGATACGATCGAACATTCGGCTGTCGACTTGGGAGAGTTGGCGCGGGGGGGAGTGCGGCATGCCATGTTAAATAACGATCGTGAAATGCTGCAAGAGACCCTGGTGGATATTGGGAATCAAGAGAACATTTTGCATGTTGCCATATTTGATGGGAACGCTCAATTGAAAATGACCGATTCTGCGGACGGTTTTGATCCCGACGTGACCTTGAAGTCACCCGGCTGTGTGGAATGCCACCAAGCGGAAGGCACCCTGCAGAAAAACAGCATCATCCTGAGCACGGCTGATTTCAAAGAACCGATGTTGCGTAGCAGTATTCCTGTTTTTAATGAGCCGGCTTGTCATCAATGTCATGATCCGTCACAAAGGGTGCTGGGCGCGATCATTACAGACTATTCGCTACTGGCCTTAACCGATCACTTTGAGAATGATATATGGATTGATTTTGTTTTTTCTATTATTCTGACCCTGGTATTCACGATCATACTTTATGGTATCGCACATTATTTAATCGTAAAACGGGTGGAAATGCTGCGCGCACCTCTGGGACAATATGCGCTTGGCGATCTGTCCGTTCGCATCCCTGTAAATGCGAATCGGGACGAGATTGATGACCTGATCAATACGTTTAATATCACAGCTGAAAAGTTAGAAGAGGAATTAACAATAAAGCAAATGATGAACGATGCCCGGTATGGGGTGGTTCTGGATGAGCGTCATCGTCTGGCCCGCGAACTGCATGGCAGCACTGCCCAAATATTGGGATATGTTAGAAATAAAGCCTTTGCGGTACGAATGCTTATCGAGCAGAATAAATTGCCTGATGCGGTCAATGAACTTCGTCAGTTGGATGAAGCGGCCGGGGCTGTCTTTGCTGATCTTCGGCAGGCCATCCTTGATCTAAAAACGAATATTAAGAGGGGACAGGATATCGGCCTGGTTCTGACAGAATACATTATCAGTTTTGAACGGTATAGTGATATTCCAACTGAACTGGTTGTTAGTGAAGACATGGACCGCATCCAGCTGCCGGACGGTAGTGACGTGCACCTCTTGCGCATTGTTCAAGAATCACTGGCGAATGTCCGCAAGCATGCTGGAGCGACGCGTGCCGTAGTAACAATTCAAGTGTATGAACAACAGAAAACCCTTACTGTAACGATCCACGACAATGGGACGGGGTTTGATCCTGCTGAAGATTCGCCTGATCGCAAACCTCATTATGGTCTTGAATCCATGCGTGAACGCGCTAAAATGATCGGAGCCTCGTTCGAAGTTCATTCGGAAAAGGGACAGGGAACACAAGTGATTGTCAGGCTGCCATTGGCAGGCAAAGGAGAAGAATCCTGATGGCTTTGCGTATTTTAGTTGTGGATGATCACGCATTATTTCGCGATGGCATGGTTAGTTTGTTAAAAGCTGCCGGACTGCAAGTGATCGGCGAGGCAAATAATGGACAGGAGGCTGTCAGCGAAGCCCAAAGATTAAAGCCCGATGTGATCCTGATGGATATAGATATGCCGGTCATGAACGGGATAGAGGCGACCCGTCAAATTACAGGCACACTCCCTGAAATAAAAGTGGTTATGTTGACCATTTCACAGGAAGACCAAAAACTTGTGGAAGCCTTGCGTGCAGGTGCTGCAGGTTACTTGCTAAAAAGCTTGAATTCGGATGAGTTTATCAAGTTGTTACAGGGAGTGGAGAGAGGGGAGCCGCCGATGTCAGGTTCTGTCACGGCAAGGCTGATAAATTATGTTGCTCAACAAAGCAGTTTTAATGATCCTGTTGATGAAAACCTGACTGATCGAGAAGTGGAACTTCTCGGATTTCTTGGACAGGGACTCCCGAATAAATCCATTGCCGCAAGGTTGGGTGTCAGTGAGAACACGGTCAAATATCATATAAAGAATATATTGCAAAAACTGAACTATAACAATCGTGCCGAAGCCGCCGCCTATGCGGTTAGGCACAATTTAACTCCCAGATCGTAAGACAAGTTTTTCGAACCTTTGTCCCTGCTCAAACGGGTAGTTTTTCATCTTGAAAAACTACCCATTTTTTTTGTCGCGGTTAACTAATCAGGTGTGACGCTTTTGCTAATCTTACATTAATATACACAAATAGCGTGAGTAAAAATTCACAATACCGCCTGATCAATATGGAAACCATCAAACCCCTCCCTACTGTACTCATATTGGCACACCATTCACTCTTATCACGCGGGGTTGCAAGCACATTAAGAGAGTACCAGAATGTATTCAATGTGCGTTTGTTAGACTCCGATTTAATAAATTTCCCTGAAATCATTCAATCAGAATCGCCTTCCATTATTATTCTGGACGCCGGCGATTCTGATGTTTGTAAAAAGACTCCTGTAACACAATTACTCGAATGGGCTCCATCTGCGAAGATTATTCGTCTTGATCTTTCCAGTGATCGAATACGTATATTCTCAAGCGCTGAATTCCAGGTCTCCCATGCGGCAGATCTGGTGGGGTTGATACAATCCTTTTCGAATGTCGGGGTGACTTTATGATGCGATATCGTTATTTTGTGTCGTTGCTTGCCGGCTTGTTTGTTCTGGGATTGACCTTCCTGGATGACGCAATGTCCCTGCCGGTTCTTGCCCAGGAGCCAACTCCGACTGCCTCTTCATCAGCTAGCAGTCCTCACCAGACTGGAGACTGCCTTGGTTGTCATTCAAACCCTGATATGCTCGGGCGTTTTGCGGATGGAAAGACCATGTCCTTATACTATGATCCGCAGGAGCATGAGGGTTCAGATCATATTGACGGCTGCCGATCCTGTCATGATGCTCAGCATGATTACCCCCACAAAAATTCACAGGAACAATCCTGTACCGTGTGTCACACGCAGTTTTTTGATGGAGATTCCCAGGGCGAACCTGTTTTTGAGATCACTGCCTATGCGGACGAGCGCGCTGTCGTTATGGATATCAATTCATCCTGTCACAAGTGTCATCAGGAAAAATTCCAGGAGATAACCGACAGCGAACATACCCGTGTGCTGGAGCAGGGAAATCGTTTTGCGCCGATCTGTGTGGATTGTCACGGCGGCCATAATATTACTTCCCCGAACGAACCCCGCACAAAGGTCGCTGAGATGTGCAGTAAGTGCCATATGTCAGTCTATACGACATATGAGACGAGTGTCCATGGTGAGGCGCTTTCTGCAGAGTCAAATCCTGATGTGCCGACCTGCAGCAACTGTCATGGCAGTCATGTTGTGGAAGGCCCAACTCATATTGATTTTCGGGCAGACTCAATTGGTTTATGCGGAAATTGTCATGCCGATATGAGTTTAATGAATAAATATGGCATTTCAACCAATGTCTTCCAAACCTATCTGGACGATTTTCATGGTCGCACGGTGGATTCTTCTCATAAAGCAGGAGAGGTGAAAATCGCGAAGGCAACTTGTTACGACTGCCATGGCGTTCATAATATTCAATCCCATGAAAATAAGCTGTCTTCTGTTTATCCAGCCAACTTGCAAAAGACCTGCCAACAATGTCATACCGAGATTGGCATTACTTTCCCCCAGGCATGGTTAAGCCATTATTCGCCGACATGGGAAGATGCGCCTTTATTGTTTTTGGTCAATAATTTCTATAAGTTTTTCATTCCGGTTGTGATGGGTTTATTTGTTGTGTATATCGCGCTGGACGCCACCCGCCGTGTGATGGATAGATATAAGAAAAATCCCAGCACATCTGTGGAAGCATCCGATCCACAAAAAGCAGGAAAATGAGATGCCAAAGCCAAAAACTGAGAAATCGCCAACTGTAATGAAACAAAATATTTTTTATCGTGATGCGGCCGAGGCAGTTAAGCGTTTGCGCGTTTCTTCAATTGGAATACGCTATGTGATTCGTTTTTCACTCGGACAGCGTATTGAACACATTGTCCTGATTCTTTCATTCACTGTGTTGGCGCTTACCGGGCTGGCTCAATCCTATTACGATACCCTGTCCGGTGGATTAATTCTTACCCTGCTTGGCGGTATTGATACCTCCAGACAGGTGCATCATGTGGCCGCCTTTTTCCTTGGAATTCAATCGCTGTATCACATCGCTATTTTTGTCGATGGAGCTTTTGTTCATCGCCGTTTCGGGAAAATGCTCCCAGCCTGGCGTGATGTGACCGATGCGGTTCAGCTGATGAAGTTCAATGTCGGGCTGGTTTCCCGCCGCCCCATTTTTGACCGTTTTAATTTCGAGCAAAAAGCGGAGTATTGGGCGTTGGTATTGGGCATATTCATTATGGGTCTTACCGGAATTATGCAAATGTTCCCAGCTCAATTGACTTTGATCTTGCCAGCCGGCTGGGTCATTCCGGTTGGTCGTACGTTGCACTTTTGGCAGGCTGTCTTGATGGTTCTTGCCGTATTAACCTGGCATTTTTATCACACTGTACTTAAGAAATTGAACCTGAGTATTTTCAATGGAAAAATGACCATTGAGCAAATGAAGGAAGAGCACCCTCTTGAGCTTGCCTATCTTGAGCAGGCTTCTGCCGCAATTGAGAACAAACGCTGGCCGCTCGAGATCGAGATTCGGGGCGAGAATATTAATGACGCTGAATCAATCACTCGGATTGAAAATGGAAACGCAGATGAAGTCGTTTCAAAAAACCACATCGAAGGAAGCGTAGAATAACATGGGCATCATAAAAACCATCCGCGAAAGAATTAAAAAGGGCTGGCCGACGATCACGATTGATCTATCCCAACGCTCCCAAAGGGTCAAACTGATGGTGGGAGGTTTGGGTACCATTGTGATTGCATTGGTGCTGCTGGCAGGAGGTATCCAGGGATATGTGTATTCGGAAAGTTCCGAGTTTTGCGGAACGGTCTGCCATTCCATGGATCCTCAATATGCTCAATTTGAAGCTTCGGCGCACGCTAATGTGGAGTGTGTGAAATGTCACATTGGCCCTGGACTTGTTCCGTTTGTAGAGGCCAAGATCGCCGGTATGCGCCAGGTGTATGGGACTTTGACCAATAACTTTAACCGCCCGATCAAAAGCCCGATCCATAACCTGCGCCCGGCGCGTGAGACCTGCGAGACCTGTCATACGCCGACTTCCTTCCGTGACAATGTGATCAAGACGGTCTCTCATTATGATAATGACGAGACGAATACAGAAATCAAGACCACACTTATCTTAAAAATGGGCGGCTGGGAGGAAAGCACCGGTATTAATCAAGGTATTCACTGGCACATTAAGAGCCCGGTCTATTACATCGCCGCGGACGAACAACGCCAGGTAATTTCATGGGTCGGTGTGGAACAGCCTGATGGCACTCTCAAGGAATATTTTTCGCGCGATATGCTGAATATGGATCGCGAAAAATTTGTTGAAAAGGCGCGCGAAGAGGACCATGTGCGTCAGTTGGATTGCATTGATTGTCATAACCGCACCTCTCATTACATTCCCAGTCCGGAACAGGCTGTGGATAAATCCATTTCAAGTGAACGCATTTCAAAAGATATTCCCTTTATTCGTGCCAAAGCTGTTGAAGTTCTCAATACATCATATGCTGGCCAATCTGCTGCCAACGCTGCGATTGATAAACTGGCTGAATACTATAAGGCGCATTTTCCAGAGGCGGATCCCGTTGACTTGGAAGCTGCCATTGCGGAGATCAAATTAATTTATACCCGTACTTATTTCCCTGAGATGAACCTTACTTGGAAAACCAATCCCAATAATTTGGGACATGCCGCATTTGTAGGGTGTTTTCGATGCCATGATGATAAACATGTGAATTTGGACGAAACCGGAAATGAGGTATCCACTATCAGTGTAAAATGCAACCTTTGTCATACTGTTCCGATCTCCAGCCGCGGAAGCGAATTAAGTGTGGAAGCTCCGGTGATCACTGGTGTGGTACCTGAATCCCACTCTGATTTCAGGTGGACGATCGAACACCGCACGACCACAGAGGAAGCGACTCAGGATTGTTACCAGTGTCATGGACAGGCGTTCTGTAATAATGGCGCCTGCCATAATCTTTCTCATCCGGAAGATATGCTTTTTACCCATCCAGAGGAATATAAAAAGAGCGGTGGTCAGGTTTGTTATACCTGCCATCAGGATGTTTTATGCAGTCGCTGCCACCCGGCCGGTATCGTAAGCAACCCGTAGCGGTTTTGATAAAGAGGACGTAAGTAATGAAGTTTCTTGGACGTTTGAATAATATTCACAGCCGTGAATTAATTAAATATATCTGGACCGCCGGGCTGGCTTTTGCTGCGATCGCTTTAATGTTCTTTGGTTATTACTACAAGGATCGTTACGTGCGCGTGGATGACAAGTCTCCGCTGGATATTAGCATTGATCAGCTTGAGATTGCCGTGCGTGAAAATCCAGAAAACCCCGAGGCACGGGTCGCTTTGGCCGAGTTTTATCTGGGCAAGGGGCTGTATTCCCAGGCCATTGAGCAAACCGATCAGGTCTTAAGTACTTTCCCTGAAAATACGGGTGCGCTCCTGATCTCCGGGATCACATATACACGATCCGGACAGTCACAAAAGGCAATTGCGCCGCTTGAAAAATTTATTGACCTGCGTAAAGACGACCCAATGGCCATGAGTGATACGGCACTGCAGACGGCTTATTATTTTCTCGGTGAAAGCTACAATACATTGGATCAAGCGGACAAAGCACTGCCTGCGCTTGAAGCTGCGCTTAAGATTAACTCGACAGATGCTGATGCGCTCTTTCAAGCTGGGTTGTCATCTCAAACCATGAATGATCATAAAAAAGCGATAGAGTTCTTTGATCGCGCTGTACTCTTTGTCCCAGATTTTACCGAAGCCTATGCTGGCATGATCGAAAGTTATACTGCGCTCAATAAACCTGATCATACTGATTATGCGCGCGGAATGCAGGCCTTTTCCCTCAAGGATTATAAGACCGCGCAGAAATATCTTGAATCTGCCAGAGAAGCCCTGCCCGATTTCTCCTCGGCGCATTTTGGTCTGGCGTTGACATACGAACAGTTAAACCGCCTGGATGATGCCTTGATCAGCATTAAGATTGCGCTCCAGCTTGACCCTAATAATTTTTCTCTTCAACAAGTGCAGGAACGTATTGAAGCTGCGATAAAGGCTCAGGGTTAATTCATGACAACAGACACCACTCCAAAAATTGAGCCTGAGGGCGGTATTCTTACGAATTCTGCTGAAGAATCGAAAAGAGAAGAAAAACGTCGCCGCTTGTTGTTGTTATTTTTGCTTTTGCTGCTGTTCTTAAGTTGTTTCTGCGCTGTATTATTTTTGCGCTATTTATTTAATCCCGCGCCGCTGCCTGAGTTAATGTCGCTGCCGGTGGATGTCAATTATTCTCCGCATTACTTGTATTCTGTTTATGGCATCGATCAGCCGGTGGGGGCGGCCGTTTCACAGGATGGCAAGAGGCTGTATGTTGCAGAAGCTGGCGGCGACCGCCTGATCAAGATCATTGAAGCTGACAGTGGACGACTGCTCAAAGAGTTTATGCCCCCCAATACTGGTCCCGGTGAACGGTCTCCTGTATATGTTGCCGTGGATGCCCGCGGGCGCGTGTATGTGACTGATCGTCTTCAACACGCCATCTTTATTTATACCGGCGACGGCGAGTATCTCGACACGATCATTGCTCCAAACTTAACCCTTAGCGCCTATGTTTCCAGTCAGTTGGGCGGCTTGCCGCAAGGCACAAAATATCTCTATAATATTTTTCAAGAGGGCGTTTGGTATCAATCTGCCGGGGCAACAGACTGGACGACTCTTCCGGCTCCTGCGCCTGAGGGCTGGTCGCCCTTGGGGATTTCAATTACCGCGGATGGCAGGATGCTGGTTACCAATGTGATCAGTGAGAAAAGCAATATCATCGAATACCCTGCCTCTGTAACAAGCTCGGAAAACTGGGTGGATTTTTCCCCAACATTCACCACCTTTGGGTCTTACGGCGAAGGTGATGGACAGTTCATTTTTCCCAATGATGTACTGGTGGATTCCAAAGGCCGTTATTACGCAGTGGACGGGAACAATGCCCGTATCTCTGTTTGGGACTCTGCACAACAATTCCAATATTATTTTGGCAGCGGCACCGGCGAAGGCGCTGTCAGCCTGCCGCGCGGCGCTTATTTGGATTCCAGAGAACGCCTGTTCATTGTGGATGCTGTTGGGCAGAACGTAAAGGTTTATAGTCTTGCCGGCGATCAACCAGAGTTCCTATATTCCTTTGGCGACCTGGGCGTGGATGATGGACAATTCAATTATCCAAATGATGTCGTGCTGTTCGGTACAAATATCATTTATGTCGTGGACCGCGAGAATAACCGCATTCAGGTTTGGTCCTATTAACCGATTGTATCCAGCGGGTAGGCGGACGAATGCCTACTGCTGCTTCATGAATAATTCAAATTTTCTTTCAGGAGGTTCCTCGTCAAAACATTTCACCCAATCTGTGCATATCGTATCCCCATATTAAGTACGATATGCAAATCATGTATTTAGGAGAAAGTCCAATGAAAAAAATCCTAATTGTTTTGGCAGTAGCCCTTGTTTCTGCCCTGACTTTAACAACAATGGCTTCTGCAAATGGTGGTCCGCATGGCGGTTTCACACCCACAACCGATGCCTGCGCCGGTTGTCATCGCACACACACCGCCAACGGTCCCAAACTATTGATCATCAATAATACCTATACCCTATGCATGACATGTCATGGAAATACGGGTACGGGAGCGGATTCCAATGTTATCGACGGTATCTGGCTTGAAGGCCGAAACCCGACCGATACAACTGGCGATGCAAATACCGCAATTAATGCTCCTTTGCTGGGTGGCGGTTTCGCCTTTTACAAGACGATCGCCACAACTTCCAATCATGCTGTACAGGAAACAACTGCTGCGGCCTGGGGTAATGGTGTCAATCGCGGTGTCACGGCTAACCTGGCTGGTGGCAACATGAACTGCGCCTCCTGCCACGATCCGCATGGATCAACCAATTACCGCACCATCAACGTCACTGTCAATGGTGTGGCTGTGAATGTTGCCCAGGTTGATGAAGGTGCTGCCAAGGATTATGATACCGAGCAATGGGGAGCCGGTCAAAGCGCGCTCTGCGCTGCCTGCCATAGTGCTTATCACCAGACTGCGGCTGGTTCCGGCTCTGATCTTGGAATGGTTGCCACGGGTGGTTATACCCACCGCGTAGATATGTCCTATACCTACGCCGGCCCCGGCGTTCCAAATCAAAACCCTGAAACGGTGGGTTTGGGTGGTCTGACTCTGCCTCTGGCTCAAACTGGCACAGTCAATGCGGTCGTTTGTCAGACCTGCCATCTGCCGCATGGGTCTTCCGCGGCGATGACGGGGCATGCAAACTCTGGGGTTTTGCCAGGTAATACATCCGCGACTGACAGCGCACTCCTGCGCCTGGACAACCGCGCGACCTGCGAAGTCTGTCACCAAAAATAATGATTGATCATGCCAGCAGGGTAGGGATGGTGGTTGGGTTGACGACCCCGGCCATCCCTACCTATCTGGCTTTCTATATCTTCTCAT
This sequence comes from Candidatus Villigracilis saccharophilus, assembly GCF_016711665.1. Classification (NCBI taxonomy): domain Bacteria; kingdom Bacillati; phylum Chloroflexota; class Anaerolineae; order Anaerolineales; family Candidatus Villigracilaceae; genus Candidatus Villigracilis; species Candidatus Villigracilis saccharophilus. The sequence goes on along the minus strand of NZ_JADJSO010000085.1, from coordinate 21,209 downwards.
TTGAAGACTAACAAGATTTTTAATGCAATTATTTATTTTTTTTATATAATCCTGCCATTGGCAAATCCTTTTTAAAGTGAAATTAAACATGACAAATGCCCGTTCCATGTTAAAACAAAACGATCAGCTGCAAAGTATTCAACGTTTCGTTCTGGCAAAGATAAAATCTGTTCCACAAACAGTTCTGTTGGTTGTGTTCAGTTTTAGCTTGCTTTTCAGTAGCCAGGTGGTAAGCGCGGCAGTTGGCGATTCGGGTTTTGCATGGAATTTGATCCGCAAGAATAACGCGCAGGTTGTGTGTACGATCAACGTTGCGCATGAAGGCGAACCGACTTCAGATGAAGTTAAACAAACCTGCGGGGAAGATCTTTTTACAGGCTGGCAGAACGGCGATTACAACCTCTCAAAAGCAGATCTGACAGCCACACCGACTGCATCGACCGTTCCAACTGCCACATCGATGGCATCAGGATATTCATGGCTGGATATTGCGGACACTGCTGCGGAACTGCAAATGAATCTGCCGCTGACATATCTCGCCGGCAAATTGATCGCCGCCGGGTATGTGGACGTCAGTACCTGCAATGGAAGCGCGTTACTTCCAAACGGGTATGCCAGCCCATGTGGAATGACTGCGGCACAGCCCTATGTGTTTATCTGGCAAAACCGATTTGACGAGTTCGTTTTTGATTCGGCTGTGAAAGAGAACATTCCTGCCTACATGTTTAAGAACCTGTTGATCCAGGAAAGTCAGATGTGGCCCCAGGCATCCGGGCATGTGCCGCCTGAATATGGCATTGGCCAGCTGACTGAAAATGGTTCAGACACGCTCTTGATGTGGAACAATGCTTATTTCAAAAAAATATGCCAGGAAAAACTGGATAATGAAAACTGCAAAAAAGATTACCTAAGCATCTCTTCCTCTGAGCGCGCCTATTTACGCGGTTCCGCTTTGATCGAAGTGCGCGCCGACTGCGCCAACTGTCCCAATCGGATCGACCTCGAGATCACCGAAAAAAGCATTTCCGTGTTTGCCGCGGCGCTTAAGGCAAATTTTCATCAGATCGATCAGATTGCCAAAAATCTAACTGGCAAGGCGGCTGTTAGCCAGATGGAATGGCAGGAGGTCTGGAAACTTTCGACGGCCAATTACCACGCCGGGCCTGGTTGTACCAGCAATGCCATGCGCGCCACGCTAAAGGAAAGAAAACCGCTGCGCTGGAAGTTTATTTCAAAGAATTTCCAGGCGGGCTGTGAAAGCGCAGTTGATTATGTTGAACACATTATTACCACAGGAAATAGCGTTGCTTTGCCGCCCGCGGATCAGATCGAATCCGCCCGCCGCGTGATCTATGGATTACCGTCTTTAACGCCCGCTGCCACTCCTGCATCCGATTCGGCTTCAGCAGAATTGAGCATCGCCCAGCAGCTGGAATCTGCCCATATTCAGGATCAGATTGTGGTTAAGATCGATCCGAAAAATACCGAGGAAGCGCTTCAGGTCATTGAAAGTCTTGGCATCGATTTAACAACAGACAGTACTCCGATCGGATCCCTTGAAAGCCTGATCGTAAAAGTTGATGCATCACAACTTGATTCTATTTTGACTGCATTACAAAATGCCAGTAGCATTGAATTTGCCGGCCTTAATTATTTGGTAACTCTGGCGGGCACACCGGATGATCCTGAGTTTCCCGCTCAAACCAACTTAACTGCCATTCAAGCGCCTCAGGCCTGGGACATGTTCCCAATCATGCCGCAGGTTTTGGTTGCGGTCATTGATACCGGCGTGGATGCGACCCATCCCGACTTGTCCACTGTCATTTGGCAGAATCCTGCTGAAGCTGGTTTGGATGCAAACGGCGCGGATAAAAGCACCAACGGCATTGACGATGACAGCAATGGGTATGTGGATGACTGGCAGGGCTGGAATATGGTGGCTGGAAATAATAATGCCAATGATGACCAGGGACATGGCACGCATCTGGCGGGCATCATCGGCGCGCAAACCAATAATGGGATTGGCATTGCCGGCATAGCGCCAAATGCGCGCATCCTGCCGGTCAAAGTTTTGGATAACAGTGGATATGGCACTCACGCTACTGTGGCTGAAGGGATCGTGTACGCGGTTGATATGGGCGCGCGCGTTATCAATCTTGGCTTTGGCGGTACGGGTTCCAGTGATGTTTTACGGGACGCCATTGATTATGCTCTTGCGCATAATGTGGTGGTTGTCGCCGCAGGTGGCAACAAAGGCGACGATACAACTTATTACCCGGCCGGCTATGTGGGGGTGGTTGCGGTCAGTTCAGTTGATAATGGCCTGGCGCTGTCGGCATCTTCTTCATACGGGAATCACATCAGCATATCAGCACCAGGTAATGCGGTTAGATCCACATTCCCCGGCGGGGCGTATTCAGAGGCTTCCGGTACGTCCATGTCTTCTGCGCATGTCTCAGGTGTTGCTGTACTACTGGCAAGTCAGCCGCAGTTCATTGATAAAGATTACCTGACATCCGCATTGTTTGGCGCTGCTCTCGATCTCGGCGCTCCAGGACATGATCCTTATTTTGGTTATGGTTTGATCCAGGCCTATGATGCGTTGAATTATGACGGGGCGATCCTGCCGATCCCTGGAATGGGTTCCATGCCTGTCCCCGGCGAAGAGGTCGGTATTTTGACAGACATGGCGGGGTCAACGCTGAATGCGTATGCGCCCAGTTGTGGGACTTCTGCTTATGGCGCACAGTTGAGCGGCATAAGTGTTCCGACCCTCCTGGCTGATAATGCTGTCTCCGCGCCTATTTCCCTCGGTTTTGAATTCTGGTATATGGGAACCCGCTATACGGATGTGTACGTTAGTTCAAATGGCTGGCTATCGTTCAATGCCCCGGGTGGAAATTCCCTGCCGTTGAACGCTCTCGATAACAGCGCAGGGATTGCCGACAACACAGCTGCCCGTCCGATCATTGCGCCATTATGGGATGATCTCGGAGGCGCTGCGGCAGGCAGTGCCGCCTCTTATACGACATCTGGCATAGCCCCAACCCGTATATTTACTTTCGAATGGTGGAATTTTGAGTGGAATGCCGCCAGCGGCAGCCGCATGAGTGCGCGTGTTGTTCTGCATGAGAGTACGGGCGTGATCGATTTTATGTATTATCCCAACGATGTAAATCCAGGAGCGAATGCTTCCATTGGGATTACGGGTACATCAAATACCAGTTTCATCTCTGCACAAAGTTTTGCCGCCTGCCCGGCCTGGAGCAATGTGGCCGATGCGACAACTTTAGGCGCCAAACCCCTGCTCGATACGATCTATACTTTTACCCCCGCTTTTGTTCCGCTTGCTTCACCTGGTAATATAAGCTTATCCAACGTAACTAAATCATCTGTTACCTTGAATTGGACGGACAACTCCACGGGCGAAGACGGTTTTAGCGTTTACACCTCCACAGATGGAAATAACTATACCTACTTTGGTCAAGTCACGGCCAATACCACCACTTTTAACGCAACAGGTTTATTGAATAGCGCCAATAATTACTGGAAAGTATATGCGGTTGTTGAAGGGAATGCCAGCATCTCAGCTTCAGTGACGGCGCCGTCTGCGTTGAACTTTACCGGCGTCGCAGCGACATCCATGACCTTGAACTGGTCTGACAACTCGGATAACGAGGCAGCTTTTTATGTTCTCAGATCCGTCGATAATGTTAATTTCTCATTGGTCTCTACAACCGCGGCCAATGCCGTGACCTATAATGCCGCAGGTTTACTGCCGAATACAACTTATTATTGGCGTGTTCAGGCGGTGGGGGATACGTCAGTCAGTGCTGCGGCGAGCGCAAGTCAGGTGACCAGCGACAATATTCTTGCATCCGCGCCGCTTGTGACCATTCTCTCCCCGATCGATGGCTCCAGTTTTTCTCAGGGAGCCAAGCTCCAATTTACCGGTCAGGCGCTGATTCCCGTTAACGGTGATATCAGCTCCACCATTCAATGGACTTCAAGTATTGATGGTCTTTTTGGGACGGGATCCAGTTTGGGTTACAGCAGCCTGACCCCTGGCACCCATACCATTACTGCCAGCGCGGTGAATTCGGTGGGAACCGGTCAGGACACAGCCACGATCACTGTTGTCGCCAGGAACCAGGATCCGCATGGCGGATACACTGCCACTACCGATAAATGTGCTGCCTGTCACCGGACACATACGGCTCAAAGTCCCGAATTGATCGCTTCCCCGCTGTCCGGTAACGCGTTCTGCTTAAGCTGCCACTCCGATGGAAACGTGGTCGTCTCCACTCATTCGAACAAAGATTGGGCAGGCTTGCGAGTGGAGGCTTCTTTTGAGTTGTTATGCACGCAATGTCATGAACCGCATGGCAGCACTAATTTATTTTCGATACGTCCGTTTGTACAGGTGACTTCAAATACCAATCCGATCATCACAACGGGTCCCATTAATTTTACGGCCACAACCGGTCCAAATTCCTATGATGATGGGGCCAGCGCGGCTGCCAACCGTTTATGCGTGGCCTGTCATGTAAATCCTTCCAACCCTGGCAGCCCCATGGTCAGCCATTCGGGCGGGGCGAATCACAATGGTGCTGTGAATTACAGCGGAACAGACTGTGTGAGCTGCCACAAGCACAGCGCTGATTCATCACCTCTCACCGCGGATGGCTTCATGGCAAGCTGCCGCGCATGTCACTCCACAACACAGGATCTTGGGCGTGGCACGCCGCGCCGACAAATTGTGGGCGCAACCGGCGGTGATTTCACCCGTGCCTCGCATCATGTCAGCGGCAGCGACTTGATCACAGACGGTGATTGTCAGGTATGTCATGAAATGAGCCAGCACATGGCAGGCAAGGTTCGCTTGTTCGATGTGGATGTCCCCGCTACTGTCTATACTCTGGATTACGTGCTTAATGCCGTTGATGACCCTGCGGATTATGAAAACTTCTGCATTTCCTGTCATGACGGGGACGGCCGCGCAGGAAACCAGACACCCTTCAGCGATCTTAAGCTTGCGCCCTCTTTGGACGGAACGATGTGGTCGGCCGCGGCGCACAATTCCATAGATGGCACTTTCACTGGCTCCTGTTTGGACTGTCACGACAGCGGTCATGGATCGAACAAATCGAAGATTCTTAAACCGTGGAATTTCCTGGCAGGTACTGCTCCAGACGCATTGGAACAGGAAGAAAAATTCTGCTTCAGTTGTCACACCACAGGACCAGGGTTACCGGTTTCGTCAGCCTTCTCAACCTGGGTAAATTTAAATACGCCAACTCGAATTTATACACACAATGTCAGCGTGGATCGTGGATTGGATCATTCAAAGGAAATATTTGGTTCTAGTTTTGCCAACCGTCATGTTGAGTGTGGTGACTGCCATGAGCCGCATATTGATTCCTATCCAAATACTGCTGCTGCGCCTGACATAAAACTCCCGCAACGGGGCGCAACAGGTGTTGAGCCGGCCAATTATGGCGTAGCGGCTGGTGCGCCTGACAGATTTAATTTCCTAAGCCAGGCTGAAAAAGAATATCAGACCTGCTTCAAATGTCATTCCAGTTACACCACCCTGCCCGCATATACTCCCGATGGCTTGGTTAAACTTACCAGCACAAATGCGGATCAAGTGAAAGACCAGCGTGATCTGGCAGCAGCTTTCAACCCTGCCAATGCAAGTTTCCACCCACTGGCAGCCACAGGTAAAAATGCCTCAATACCCCCTGGAGGGTTTGTGGCTGGCTGGAGCGTGAGTAGCTGGGTCTATTGTTCAGATTGTCACACCAATGCATCGCCCACTGTTCCCGGGGCAGGACCGCACGGATCACCGCTTCTTCATATCCTTGATGGTTCGGCTGCTGGTGCAACAGATTACACCACTGCCAATGGTAATGGAAATGGTCCGCAGGTTCTTGAGACAGAGATTTGTTTTAAGTGTCATAAGTACACCACGTATGTGACAGGTACAGATCCTTTCGCAAATACGAACTTCAGGGACGGCGGAAACAATTTTCACAGCGAGCATATGAACGGTTCGCTAACAACGGCAACCTGTTATACCTGTCACAATTCGCACGGCAGTGAGCAGGTTCGCCTGATCAATTTTGACGCGAGCGTGGTTACATTTGACGCTGGGATTAATAGTCAGACCGCTTTTACACTAACGGCAAATGGCGGGAGTTGTGCCCTCGCTTGTCATGGACAAAACCATAATCCTGAAAACTATGCGCGATAATAGTAATTCAGGTGACGACGGAATTTAGAATTTGATCAAACGCTTTCGTGATTTTTGGGAAAGGGACATTATCAACAAATTGATAATGCTCGTCAGCCTTTTGCTGGCTGGCGTGGTCTTTGCGTTCATTTACCTGCTCGCAAACCTGCCTGGCGAAAAATCATTAATTGATGCGGTTTCGATGATTTTGCCGAAGCCTTCACGGACCAGTGCTGATCCACTTGTCTATACTCCCGAATGGACTACGACCCCCCTGGTCTTTAAAAGTACTCCCACCTTCCTGCCAACCATAGCTCCCTCCCTGCCAACGATACAAACTTTGGATACCGCAACCCCTGTGTTAGCCTTAACAGCGCTTACTCCAAGTACAGGGATGGTTTTGAGCACGCTCACACAACAAATAACACCTGAAGTATTTGTCAATAAAAGCTGTATTCCCAATAATCCCGCGCAAATTGGCAGGGTGGTGGAGGTGATCGATGGCAGCACGATCAAGGTGCTTATTGATGGTCTGGTATATGTTGTACGTTATATTGGAGTGGAATCTCCCGAAGATGAATATATAGGCAGGGCTGCCAGACAGCTTAACTCTGTGCTCGTCTATGGCAAGGATGTTTCCCTTATCGCGGATGTTTCAAACAAGGATGAAAATGGCAGATTGCTGCGTTATGTTGTCGCCGGTGATACATTCGTCAACCTTGAAATGATATTCCAAAAATTGGGTACCGCTGTGGATATCCCGCCTGATTCAGCCTGCGCCCAGATATTTAACCAAGCGGAACAGTAGGTTACCAAACCTTCACTCAGGAATAATAAAAAAATGGCAGTCACTTTCGCGAAGTGACTGCCATTTTTTGTGTGTGATCTTTATTTCCTATGGAACCGGTGTGCCAACCACGGCAACACCTACCCAGGTAAAGACGCGCTTTTCGCTGACCGCGCCGGATGCGACCCAGATCGGTTGTCCCTGCTCATCTGAGCCGGACTGACGGACTGGGGTGATCCACCAGCGCAGGACATGCGCCACATTATCCTTCGGGCGGAATGAGGTCGGCACGATGTATTTGGTGTCGGTCACATAATCCGTCAGGCGGCGGGTCTGGTTGGCGGTCACATCTTCAACGGTGATCTGGTAGGCTTCCACATCGCGCAGGACGCCAACAGATGCCCATTGCAGGGTCACGACATCATTTGCCAGGGTGAAGGCAGCGCCGTCCGCCGGCAGGAGCAGGTTCGAGGCGGGGTAGGGAGGCGGGATCGTCGCTGTGGGAGTCGGCCCAGGCGTCGCGGCGCGCATACACAGCGGGATGAGCAAATTCGACCCGACGAATACGTTGTCAGTCGTCAGCCCGTTGAATTCCTTGATGGCAGACATCGGCACGGCGTAATTTAAGGAAATACTCGAGAGCGTATCGCCATCCTGAACGGTGATCGGAACGGTCTCGCAGGCGTTCTTGGTCGCATCCACGGGCAGGGAGGTACTGGTCGCCGGGGGAGGGATGGTTGGGGTTGGGTAGGGGATCTTGAGTACCTGTCCAACGCTGATCGGGCAGGTGGATGGCAGGTTGTTCGTGATGATGATGCTTTGGACAGAAACGCCAAAATTAAATGCGAGCTGTGAACACGACCCATCTCCCACGGCGACTGTGTATTCGAATGGAGGCTGGGGCGTGGCGGTTGGGATGTCCGTGGGCGGTTGGGTGGCGGTTGGCGGCTGACTTGCCGTGGGTGTCACCGTGGGTGTTGGGGATTCGGCTGGTGTGAGCGCAGTCCCGCCGCCCGCGCCTGTGCGCAAGACGAAGAACATAATGACTGCAGCCACAATAAGTACAACCGCGATAACCCCGACTGCAGCCGGCAGGCTTAAGGTTACCTCAGGCATACGGCTGGCCTGCACCGATTTTTTAGTTTTCTTGGCGGCTTTCGGCTCGGGCGGGGCGTTGAACTCGGTGCCGCACACCAGGCAGCGCGCCGCGTTCTCGCTCAGGCGCGTTCCACAGGTGGGGCAGACTTTTGTTTTATTGCTGGAAATGGGTTCTTGGTTCATACGTGAAAAAATTATACCATTGAACAAAAACGAGTTTTACAGAGTCATTGCGCAGCCGTCAGCGCGGGAATCGGAGCCGGCGACCAAAACCCCGCTTCTTTCGCGGACGATGACCTGTCCCCGTCCGAAGAGCGCGCGTTCCCAGCCTGAGATTTTTCGGGTCGGGTGTCCGCGGCGGGCGAGCGCGGCGATGGTTTTGTCAGGGATGCCTTCTTCGAGGCTGGCGAATCCGCCGTCTTCGGTTGGCTCGATGCAGAAGCGCGGCATATCCAATGCGGTCTGCGGGTCCATGCCATCGTCGATCAACGCGCAGGCGACTTGCATGTGTCCCTGTGGCTGCATGAATCCGCCCATCACGCCGTAGGATGCGTACAGACTGCCATCTTCTTCACGGGTTGCCATGGCGGGGATGATGGTGTGATATGGGCGCTTGTTTGGCTGTAATGAGTTGGGATGATCCGCTTCGAGGTTGAAATTATGTCCGCGATTTTGCAGGGTGAATCCCCAGCCTTTGGGGACGATGCCTGTGCCGAATCCCATGTAGTTGCTGATGATGAAGGAACAGGCGTTGCCGTCTTTGTCCACGACTGAGAAATATACCGTGCCCGAAGATTTTATCGGCGTACCGTGTTTTTGATCCAAAGTAGCTTTCTTCAAGTTGATGAGTTTTCTGCGCTCATCGGAATAGGCTTTGGAAAGCAGTTCATTCAATGGAATGGATGAGAAGGCGGGGTCGGAAACGTACCAGCGCGCATCTGCAAAGGCGAGGCGCATGGCTTCGATCTGCAGGTGCAGTCGTCGGGTGGAGAGAGGCGCGAGCGAGGCGAGATCAAAGCCTTCGAGCAGGTTCAAAGCCAACAGCGCAGCGAGTCCCTGCCCATTGGGTGGACATTCCCAAATGCGATAGCCGCGATAATTGACCGAGATGGGTTCATCCCAAGTGGAATGATGCGCGGCGAGGTCGGCCGTGGTCAGGCATCCGCCCGACTGCTGGATGACCTGCGCGATGGACTCGGCGATCTCGCCTTCATAGTAGGCTTTCTTTCCATCTTCGGCAATTTTGCGAAAGGTGCGAGCAAGCCCTTTGTTGGAAAAAATCTCGCCAGCTTTTGGCGCGCGGCCATCAATAGTTAATTCATGTCCGTTCAACGCAGAGGCGAGTTGGCGCCCTGCTCCGCGCTCCCAAAAATGAGCGGTGATGGGTGCTACGGGAAATCCGTTTTCGGCGAGGTTGATGGCAGGCGCAAGGATTTGCGACATTGGAAGCGTGCCGTGCTTTTCGATCAGATCGAACCAGCCCGCGCATGCGCCGGGAACGGTGATCGTGTATGGATGAAAGGGGGGAAGTTCCTTAATGTTCTCTTTTTGTAAACGTTCCAATGAGAGAGCGGATGGTGCGCGGCCTGAGCCATTCAGCGCAGTGATTTGTTTTGTGTGCGCATCATAATATAGCGCGAACATATCTCCGCCGATACCCGTTGAAGTCGGCTCGGTGACGTTGAGCGCGGCGGCTGTTGCAACTGCCGCATCTGCCGCATTGCCGCCAGCCGCGAGAATCGAAAGCCCCGCCGCGGTAGCCAATGGTTGTGATGTGGCGACCGTGCCATTGCGTCCCATCACAGGCGAGCGGCGCGAGGGGAATTGAGTATCTGTCATTAGGCTTGCGGTTTGGGGAGAAGCGTGACAAGCACCTTGTCCACGCGGCGGCCGTCCATATCCATCACTTCAAAGCGGAAACCGTTCCACTCGAAGTTGTCGGAGGCTTGCGGTACGCGCCCAAGCGAGGTCATGACGAAGCCGCTTAATGTCTCGTACTCATCTTCATGTGGAAGCGTTGTAAATTCGAACAGCTCTTTGAATTCATCCACTTCCAACATGCCGTCCAATAGCCACGATCCATCCTGTCTTTGGGTGGCTTGCGGTTCTTCGAATTCCATCGCCCCGACGATCTCTTCCAAAATATCATTGATGGTCAGTAATCCTTGCAGACCGCCAAATTCGTCAATCACAAGGAGCAATTCAGTATTCTTCTCTTTAAATAATTCCAGAGCGCGTGAAGCGAACATGGTTTCAGGAATGAAGTATGCGGGCTTGAGCAAAGTCTTTAGGTCGATCTCATTCCCCGATAAACTTTCAACCAGAAGGTCGCGTGATTTTACAATGCCAATAATCGTCTCAAGTGAATCCTGCCTGACAGGAAAACGCGAAAATGGGCAGTCTGCAATTTTTTCGCGGATCTCTTCGATCGAATCTGTGACATCCAGCCAGACAATATCTGTGCGCGGGGTCATCAACGAATAAACACGCGAGTCGCCGAGGCTGAAAATTCCCTCGACCATATCCTGTTCAGATTCTTCAAAGACGCCGGCCTGTGTCCCCTGACTGATCAGCATTTGAAGTTCTTCTTCCGTAATGGGCGGCTCTTCAGATGAAGCTTTACGCCCATCAAGTTCAAGATCGCTTCTGTTGAAAAGCTGAGCAGTTTTACGATCGGAGAAAACACACCTTGAAAAAACGCCGATCACAATACTGATGACTTCGCTGTAGGCTTCCAGGGCTGGGAATCTTTCCAATTCCATGTTGATCCAGACGCCGAGAGTAGCCCCGGTCAACGCACCGATCAACAGGTCAATGGATGTGATACCGATCTGGATCACGGAAAGGAATTGATTCGGGTTATCGGTCAATTTGAGAACAACCCCTGCACGCTACATCCCCTTTGTTGAATTGGTTTTGCAGGCGGGTTTTTCTTACTGACAGGAAAGCGGTTTCAGCCATGGCAAGCACGCCGTTCAACAACAGCAAAATGGCAATGGCGATGAGACCGCCGCTAAAATTGGTTTCTATGGGGATTTCTGACATGGTTGTTTTTAATTGATTTCTCTTTTTCTTTTCTTATTGTACCTGATGTGCAAGCCAATCAAAGACCTGATTTGCAGGCAATCCTGCTTTTTGTTTTTTACGTAATTCACCTGAGCGATAAAGCGCGATGCCTTTTTCCACGGCGTTCGGCAGGGTTTCGCGCAGTAGGTCATAAAAGCGGGAGGATAGGATGCTTTCGCCGCGTTTTTGAATCTCCGACTCAACACAAAGCGCGGAGAGGCAGTCTTCCAATATCGGGTCAAATGGCGCAATGACCTTAAAGTTCTTTCGACTGAGATAGGGAGTTGTGCCTAACAGATTCGTGCTTCCCGCCCAGGGATCATGCGCCGCGTAATGGAGCGTTTTTACATCTGACATATATACCGCTCCCATGCAAAGCGGACATGGCTCCATGGTCGTGTAAAGCGCAACGTTTTTTGCTTTACATTCAGCGTAATCCAATTTCAATGCTAACAACGCATTGAGCTCCGCGTGAGCCAGTTCATTGGCGCAAACCTGGTTGTCTGGCGCGCTTGTATCCATGATGCGATTGCGCCCGCGCGCGTAGATGTTTCCTTCCGCATCCGCGATCACAGCACCGATCGGAATTGTTCCGCTGCAATAGGCTTCCCACGCCATTTCAAGCGCAGCCTGCCACTGGGGTGAAAGATTTTCCCACATATTTATTCCTTCTTTTTTCAATCTTGTTTTCGATATTCTTCAAACGCTTATCCATCTGCGTGAAAAAGCTTTTCAGAATCAGCGGGACAATGAGGGACCACCAAACACCGAACCTCAAATCCCTTTCCTGCGCTGGACTTCCCCGATCACCCAGACAGGCTGATTGATCTCATCGGCGCGTTTTATCAATGAATTCAATTCTGCCTGTGGCACCCCGAGCAGCAATCCGCCGCTGGTTTGCGGGTCAAACAGCAGCATTTGATCCGGCTCGCTAACATCCTCGTCAAAACGGACCTTTCCGCCATAATGATCTTTATTATCAAATGCACCGCCGGGGAAAATTCCGCTATTTGCGTAACTGTGTGCGCCGCTGAGCATGGGAAGTGTGGAATTTTTAAATGACAGCATCACGCCGGATGCATCCGCCATTTCCATGCCGTGACCGAGCAAGCCAAAGCCTGTAATGTCCGTGCCGCCGCGCAGGTCAAACTCAGTTGCAAGCTGCCCCGCTTTTTTGTTCAAGCGCGACATCCATTGGATGGCTTCCTGGATATGTCTTTCTGTGGATTTTTCCTGTTTGAGCGCGGTGGTGGTCACACCGCCGCCGAGCGGTTTGGTGAGGATAAGCGCGTCGCCGACCCTCAATCCACTTTTGCTGATCATCTTGCGCGGATCTACAAAGCCGATCACCACCAGCCCGTACTTGGGTTCCTTGTCCTTGACAGTGTGCCCGCCTGCAATGACCACTCCCGCGTGGCGGGCTTTCTCAGCGCCGCCGCGCAATATTTCACTGGAGATCTCATTCGGTAAATTATCTGGAAGCGCGGCAATGTTTAGCGCGAGAAAGGGCTGACCGCCCATGGCATATACATCCGAGAGACTGTTGGCAGCCGCGATCGCGCCGTATTCATAAGGAGTGTCCACGACGGGCGTGAAAAAATCCGTGGTGACCACGATGGCTTTGTCTTCGCTTAAACGCCAAACAGCCGCGTCATCCGGTTCCGCAAGACCAACCAACAGGTCCGGATACGAGGCGGGGTCAAAGATATCTTTGAGGGGACGCAGGACCTGCGTCAGCGCATCTGCGCTAAGTTTGGACGCTCAGCCCGCGCAGGCGGAAAGAGTCGTCAGGCGGATTTCGCGTCCACTTTGTGGGATTGCCATTCTGCCTCCAAAAGAAAATGTGACCAGTGTCCAGTCTTTCTGGCACTGGTCACATTGATACCTACCTGTCCCGTTCGTTCTGCCTACTGGGGGATCTGTTCTGTATTGGGCAGCGGCAGGATGAATTGATTGCCGCTTGGAATAAAGATGGTCTGCACGCCGGGGGCGAGTTTCAAAATATATTGATATTGCAAAAGTGTGGGCGTGAGGGACTGCGAGAGCAATGTGTTGGCTTTTGCTTCGGCATCGGCTTGAACCAGACGCGCTTCCGCTGCGCCTTTGGCTGCGATCACTGCCGACTCCGCCGCGCCTTTCGAAGCGATCACCGCTGCATCTGCCTGACCCTGCGCGATCTGACGGGCCTGCTCGGCTTCCTGCTTTTTTGACTCAACAACGAACTTGGCTTGCTGTGCCTGCTGTTCGGCGACCTGCTTCTGTTCGACTGCGGCAGCATATTCATCGCTAAAGCGAATGTTGCGCATCAGGAAATCGGACATGATGATGTTATTGACTTTTAATTTTGTTTCGATCTCGGCCCGGATCGCGCTTTCCAATTCGGAGCGCTTGGTGCTGACCAATTCCTCCACACCAAATTGCGATACTGCGTTACGGATCGCGGCGCGGGATACCGGCCGCACCACATTTTCTTCATAACGGTTTTGCCAAACTGTATGCAATTGGATCAATTGTGTGGGGTCTGCGGCATAAATGACCGAAGCGTCAATAAAGATCTGCTGGCCGTCTTTTGTGCGCGCTTGAATTGAATCGTCACCCTGCACTGCGCCTTCGCTGCTTGTGGAAGACATTGTGTACGTTTGCCGCGCAATGGAATATTTTTGTACGCTCTCCACGAACGGGATGATCCAGTGCAGGCCCGGTGTCAATGCTACTTCGCGATACCCCTTCGGCGCGAACGCTGAAATGACCACGCCATATTCATTGGCTTGCAGGAACACCAGTCCCGCTCCCACTGTGGTCAAGAGAAGCGCGGCGACCAGCAAAACAAGTACAAGCGAGGTCAGTCCCTTGGCAGGCTGGTTGCGGCTCGCGCGCACAAAGATCAAAACCAACACGCCAATAAACCCGATCCAGGCAAAGGATGCGATCCCTTGCAGTAAAGTTGAAATATTCATGGTTTCCTCCGAAACATATTTTTATAGCACGTTTTTTGAGAGTACGAAATCTAACATTATTAATTATAACTCGCTTGCATATGCCCCCGTTGCGTGTTAATATTTCTCCTATGAAACTTGGCGCGGGTCAACTGTTTGAAATTTATTTGGATCGTTCTTTTGGGGTCATTTGTCCGCCCGAACTGATCCCCTCTCCCGGGCAATATCTGCTCGCCCACGCCGGCGGATCTGATTCACCTCTGGCAGTCCCTGTTTTCTTCAGCGACTCAGCGCCCAATGGATTCCGCTCCGCGCCATTGCGCAATATTGACTGGCAGCCCGGTACACGCCTCAACCTGCGCGGTCCGCTCGGACATGGATTCTCGATCCCGCAATTTGCCCGCAAAGTGGCATTGATCGCGTTCGACGAGTCGCCTGCGCGATTACACGGCTTGATCTCCATTGCGTTGCGGCAGGGCTCGGAAGTTGTGCTTGTCTCCAACTCCATCATTGACAATGTCCCCGAAGATGTCGAAGTTCAACCCATTCAGGCCATGCTGGAAATTTATCAATGGGCTGATTACGCCGCGTTCGACGTGGGGCGTGAGAATTTGAAGCCATGGAGAGAAAAGTTTGGGGGGAAAGAGCAGGCAAAGTCTCCGCGTGAAGCGCAGGTTTTGGTCCGCGCTCCCATGCCATGCGGGGCGCTGGCTGAATGCGGCGTCTGCGCATTAACGATCCGTCATGAATGGAAGATGATCTGTAAAGATGGACCTGTGTTCGCAATGAAAGATCTGCTCTAAAAAATACCCGGCTGATTAGACCCCTTTATCTCTTTGCCTGTCGATCCGCCTGCTTTTCCCTGCAATTTTTTCAATCGGCAGCTCTTCATAATAGAACCAGTTGCCAGTCTGCGTTTTTGTGACGGACTGGCCTTTGAAGTCAACGGGTCATTTTTTTGATGCGAAAGCATGTTTGTATTTGACCAATAGATTATCAAGCGCTTCACGCAGAAGGACCGCCTCACCCACGCCCTGCTCCTTTGCGAGTTCGGAGAGACGTTCCAGTTGTGTAAGAGTGTAGTGCGATGTCTTGGGTGACATCTTTTCTTCATAGGCGAGGACGATCTTGTTCCTTCCATTAATTTTCGCCTTATACAAAGCCTGATCTGCTTTGCGGAGAAGTTCATTTTCATCCTGTCCATCAATGGGGAAGGCTGCGATCCCGCCGCTGATGGTCAATTGAGCATTAACTTTTTTCTTCCCGTCAGAAAGGCTTTTTAATTGAGCGATTTCCGCGCGCGCGCTTTCAATGACCAGGAAGGCCTGCTCCCGTTCCGTATCGGGGAAGATCAGTGTGTATTCTTCGCCTCCATAGCGGCATACGATCGCCTTGTCTCCCGCCACACGCTGAACAATGTCCCCGACAGCTTTGATGATCACGTCTCCCGCTTCGTGTCCCAGGCTGTCGTTCAGGCGTTTGAAATGATCTATGTCGAGAAACGCCAGAGAGAGGGGCCGGTCTGTTTGCTGGGCGTGTAACACCGCCGCCTTTAATTTTTCTTCAAAGCCTTTGCGCGTGATCAGCCCCGTTAATTGATCGTGAGGTGAGTTATCGGTTGACATTACTGCTCCTTTTATCTTATATGCTTATCATATATTAATATAATATATCAACATATTATTTAAGTCAATACCCAATAAAGCAAAGGAACCGCCCTTTTGGGCGGTTCCTTTGCTTTAGGAAAATAGCTTAGCGTTTCAGCTGTCGATACTTGACCCGGTGCGGCTGCAGGTCCTTTCCGAATTTTTCCATCATCATTTCTTCATAATCAGACCAGTTGCCGACGTACATCTTTGCGATCGACTCACCTTCAAAAGCGATGATGTGGGTGCAGATGCGGTCGAGGAACCAGCGGTCATGGCTGACGACGACCGCCACGCCCGCGTATTCTTCAAGGGATTCTTCCAACGCGCGCAGTGTGTTCACGTCCAGATCATTGGTCGGTTCATCGAGCAATAACACATTCGCGCCTTCGGTTAATGTCTTGGCCAGATGCACGCGGTTGCGTTCACCCCCGGAGAGCACGCCGACTTTCTTTTGTTGATCTGCGCCTGCGAAGTTGAACGAGGAGCAGTATCCGCGCGCGTTGACTTTGCGTTTGCCAAGCTCCAAGAAGTCCGCGCCGCCTGAGATCTCTTCGTAGACGGTTTTCTCGGGGTCGAGAGTGCGGGTTTGGTCGGCATAAGCCAGCTTGACGGTCTCGCCGATCTTGATCGTGCCGCTGTCGGGAGTCTCTTTACCCGTGATCATTTTCAACAACGTGGTTTTACCCGCGCCATTGGGACCAATGATTCCCACGATACTGCCCGGGAGAATGGAAGCAGAAAATCCTTCGAGAATGAGGCGATCATCATAGGATTTGGTTACCTTGTCAAATTCAAAGACCAGGTCGCCGAGCCGCGGACCGGGCGGGATATAAATTTCCAGGTCCTCACGGCGCTTCTCGGCTTCCGCGTTGAGCAGCTGTTCATAGGAAGTGACACGCGCCTTGCCTTTGGACTGACGCGCCTTGGGCGACATGCGGATCCATTCGAGTTCGCGCATGAGAGTCTTCTGGCGTTGACTTTCAGCCTTCTCTTCATTGGCGAGTCGATTCTCTTTTTGTTCGAGCCATGAAGAATAATTTCCCTTCCACGGAATTCCATAGCCGCGGTCGAGTTCGAGGATCCAGCCCGCCACGTTGTCGAGGAAGTAACGGTCATGCGTGACAGCGATGACGGTTCCTTTATATTCGCGCAGATGATGTTCGAGCCACGCCACGGATTCGGCATCGAGGTGGTTGGTGGGTTCGTCGAGCAGGAGAATGTCTGGTTCGCTGAGCAGCAAGCGGGTCAGCGCGACGCGGCGTCTTTCTCCGCCAGAAAGAATCTCGATCGGCGTATCCGACGGTGGACAGCGCAAGGCATCCATCGCCACTTCGAGATGTGAATCCAGATTCCACGCATCGTGCTTGTCGAGTTGTTCCTGCAGTTTGGATTGCTCGGTGACGAGCGCGTCGAAGTCCGCATCGGGTTCGGCGAATTTGGCGTTGACCTCATCGAAGCGCGCCAGCATTTCAACGATCGGAGCGACCGCTTCCTTCACGACCTCGATGACTGTTTTTGTTTCATCGAGCTTTGGTTCCCTGTTCGAGAAAGCCGACCGTGTAGCCTTTCGCCGCGGATATTTCACCGATGTAGTCGTGATCGATGCCCGCCATAATGCGCAGCAGCGTGGACTTGCCCGCGCCGTTCAGACCGAGCACGCCGATCTTCGCGCCGTAATAAAACCCGAGCGAAATATCGCGCAGGATCATTTTGTTGCTGGATGGGATCAGACGTCCCACTTTGTTCATGGAGTAGATTACAAGGGATTCATTTGCCATAGTGAGGTGATTTTACCAGTTGTTTAACCATGAAGGCATGCGAGTTTCAACACCTGACAACCCCCAGACAAAACCCAACAGCCACAAAGCTTTTACGAAAATTACTTGCTCCCACCTAAAAATGCCGCCCAGCCAACCAGTTTTCGTCCGAAGGCAAAATTCCCCGTGGCCACAGCCAGCCAGTAATATTCCCAGGTGAAGACTCCACCAATCAAGACCCGGACTGGAGTAGAGAAAGTTATGCAAAGCCATAGAAAGAACGATCCCTGCGACCGTATTGGTCCCGATCCACCCGATATTCAATCGATCTCGAAAGACATACCACTGTATCAAGCTCGATACGAATGCCAGCACCGTGAATTGATGAACAGGCGTTGTGACATGTTATACCAATAGAATACGATTGAGAGCAAAATTGCTGCAATACTGGCTTGGATCCATTTGGGCCAGAACGAACGATTAAAAAAGGACTCTGAAGTGCCATCAGCAACCGGCCGTGATGATATGGTCTCTGGCGTGGGTGGCATGTCGATTTCAGCCGTCGCAGCGTCACTCGACAACTTTGCTGTTTCAGGTCTCATCTCCACAGGTGGCGCGGAAACTCCCGTTTTGCTCGCTGGGACATGCGTCTTTTCAAATTCCAAAAGTAATCTCTCTGCCGCGGAAGAGATCCTTCGGCTGTCGTCCCCCGTCATTTTCTCAAGAGAGAGGCGCGCCAGATTTGCCAGTTCAGTATCACGTGAACTTAACAACTTTCCCAATTCATGGACGGCGCTCTCCCGAATGGACGTGAACGAACTTTCCACAGCCTGCGCAAGTTCAAGCGGAAGTTCCACGACTCTTTTTCTGGCGTTCGGATTTCGGGCAATGATCAGGTCGCCCTGCTGGTTGTACGACCAGCAGTGTGGAATCTGTCTGGGAGTCTCCGAGACGACTTTGGCATAGGTATAGTCATACCATTCGTCAAGAGAAATATGCCCGTCGTGATCCGTGTCAGCTTCCCCCGTTTTCAAACCTTCCAATAAAAAGTGGGTGAACAGGGACAGGTCGGTTTGGCGGATGACCTGATCCCCTTCCAATGCATATTGTGTCGAGTCGGAGGCGGTCATGACGACGCGTCCATATCCGCTGCCTTCAAAGGTCGCTTCGGTGACCGCCTTTTGCTCGCCCTTGGTCCCGCGCGCAAACGCTCCGCTGTGGCAGCAATCCAGGATCAGGATCTGTCTTCTCGAGCGGCAGCTATCCATCTCATCCGAAATAAATGTGGACGGGATGGCTGTCGCTTTCAGCAAAGTGGTTTCTGTATCTTTCAGGCTGAGAAATAAACGGCCGCGGTCATCCAAAACTCCATGCCCTGAAAAGTAAACCAAAACAAGATCATCGGGTTTTTTATTGGTCAGGAAAGTGCTGATCGCGCGGCGGATCTCGGTTTCATTTTTATTGATGAGCGGCGTGACCTGATCAAAGGAGCCGATATCCTTGTCTGCCAGCACCTTTGCCAGCGCCTGTGAATCGGCGGCGGGAGTTTTCAGCTGTGCCAGTTTTGGGTCGTCATATTGATTGTTACCGATGATCAGCGCGTATTTCATGGAAGGTCACACCTTTAGGGATTTGCCCAAAGTCTTTACAAGAACTTCCATATCTTTTGCGGTTGTTTTCGTTGGATCATATTCGATCTGTGCCGTTCTTTTCCCGATCCTGACCTTGATCTTGACCGGTGTGGACGGTTTGCGTTCCACCCATGATTTCAGCAATTCAAAAAGCGGAGGAATGATGGTCGGGGCCAATGTCACAGCCATCTGACCGATGACTGTGATATCCAGCGCTTTTGTGCCGTCTGGGGCGCTTCCATTTGTGACGTCTTCAACCGAATCCACGCTCAGGTCTTGTACCTCGGCTTTCAACTGGCGCGTTAATTCATCCAGCTCGGCTTCGTGCCCCTCTTCCAACAATACTTCGATAAACAGTTCGGCAGGGTTTTCGGACATGTTCTCTCCAGATTTTACATATATCATACGATTAATTGAAGAGAATTGCAAACAGTAATATGCATACCGAGATCAGCAGGATGGGGGAATAAAAAACTCCGAGGATGATCTCGGAGCTTTGTTTTGGCGTCCGGCGTTGCTCGTGGAGTGGAATATTTTTCACTCAACATGTTTGGCAGACACTTGCGCCGTACGCCAGTGCGGTGTTGCGCAGATTTGAATTTTTTGCTGTTACCGCAAAAGTTTATTTCTAACTTTTGCGTGCAAACCTCCACCAAAGCAAGCCGCCGATCACAAGAACGATCACACCTAAAATAAGGATCAGGCTAAATCCGCGCGGAGTTTCTGTCTCAGTGACAAGCGGAGTTTGCGTTGGCGGCGGTGGAGTCAGGGATGGGATTGCAGACGGCGTAACCGGCGTGGGGGGGAGAGTCGGCGTTTCGATGGCAGTGGCCGTTGGCGGCGGGGTGACGAGCAGCAGCAATTTTTGTCCCGGGCGGATGACGGAGCTGGTATCCAGCCCATTCCAGGCCATCAGATTCGTGAGTGAAACATCATACAGGCCGGAGATCCAGAAGAGTGTTTCGCCGCTCTGGACCGTGTGGTAATACCTGCCATCGGCTTCAGGGGTGAGTTTTTGGATGGAACTCAGGGTCGGGCTGGGGGTGATGTTGCCCGGTGAGATCAACAGCTTTTGCCCGATTTGCAGCGGCCAATCCGCCTGCAGTCCATTCAATGCCAGGATGCGGTCCATCGGGACGTGATACGCGTCAGAGATCGTGATCAACGCCTGATAGGCCTGCACTTCATGGACGATCCTGCCGTCCGCGTCCGGTGCCGCGGGCACGATCATGCCGATCGGAGTCGGCGTGGCGTAGCCGGCCGTGTCCTTGCCCGGGATGAACAGGCGCTGACCCGCTTTGAGCGGGGTATCACGGGACAGGTTGTTCCAGACCTCGATGTCGTGGATGGTGATCTGGTAGGCAATCGCGATCGACCAGAAGGATTGCCCCGCCTGAACCTCATGAAAGACCTTGCCTTCCGCATCCGCTGTGGCGATCTTGACCGGCAGGATCAACTGCGAGACCGGGTTTGGAATGGTCCCAACTTGTGGAGTCCCGCCTATGGAAGGGGATGAACTGCCGCATTCCTGCCCGGAGACATAGGCAGCCTGCAGGATGTAATAGATCCGCCCATCCGAGGTTTGAGCCGCGCCCGCGCCGACATTGCAATACGCGGCAGTGACCGCCGGGCGCATGTGTTCCGCGTCTGCCCAGACCGCCATGATCTCGTCAATGCCCATGCCTCCGCTGCTGACAGCAAAGTTTTCCGTGGCCCAGACTGTTCCGCCGCCGCCATACCCAGCGGATGCGATCCGTCCGCGCACATCGCCGATATGCCACGACATATTATTGGCCGCCATGATCGCCGCTGTATTTTGGGCAACCGCATTGACGATCGGGTCTTCGATCAGAGCGGGGAATCCGTACGCAACGCGCAGTGTGTTCATCGCAAGGATCAACTCATAAGCGCTGACCTGCTGCGCCGGGGCAGACTGGACTTCGTCCGCCTTCACAACCTGCAGCGGGTGGATCGCCCCCATTCCGAACAGGATGAGGAGACATAACGCAAAAAATCGTTGAAAACTCATCCGATAATTATAATTCTATAA
>NZ_JADJSO010000084.1:0-25182 GCF_016711665.1 Candidatus Villigracilis saccharophilus | reverse complement strand
CACGGTGTTCTTTCCAAAATACGATCGAAGAAGTACGCGGCAAATGAAGGAATTTTTGGCTGTGAACGTGATCGTAAGTTGTTCCGCTTGAGTTCCTAAACGCAATGCGCGCAGGTTTTTGGTATTACCAGTTATTCAGAAACATCCCGCTTGTCGGAAAATTCCTTGAGCCATCCGTGAGAACCACGCAGACCAGGTTGGAGGTCATTTGGATTGAACGAGCTGGTATCGGCTGATCTGATAGTGTAAGATTGCGGATGGGGGTGCTGGCGGACGGGATTTTATGTTGGGAGAGTAATTTTGGCTAAATTCCTTTCCTTGAAACCATTAACGTGCCTTCGGGTTCCCCTGTTCGAGATTAGCTTGAACAAAATAGCAGCCCATTTTCTACACTAGCTAATGTCTTTGGAGGCTGAGCGGGTGTAGACATATACTAAATACTACATCGTCCCGCTTTACAAAATTTGTGGGAAATACATGTCGGTTTTTTCTCTTCGGTATTCACCCTCACAAAACTGATCGCCGTTTCCGGCGGTAGACTTTCTGTTTCTGGTTCTTTAATGCTGATTGTGGTATTCGCGCTTTATATTTTGAATGCGCAGGTTTCTTGTTTAAATCCAACCGCACTTCCACGCACGCGGACGATACCTATCCTTACTCCGCTTTGCGCAATAATCTTGTCAACGGCTGGGGCATTGTCCGGAATTCAAGGCGAACAGCCTGTGGAGACTCGACCCCATTTATTTATCTTTGATGACCGCCGCGATTGAAAAGCTCGGGCAGCTGATTTGGACTCCGCTTATACTTGCGCGATTTTTGCCGTGCTTGCGATCGCAACCTCGTTTGTTCTCCTCCTAACAATAAATCAAGACCATTTGTTTGAGAATTTGACAGCCGTTATTATGTTTGGTCTCTCTGTTTTGCTGATGATTTGGGCCAACACAGGCCTGGAGGTAACACTGTCAGCCTTTGCGCTTGTCCTGTGCGTGCCTCTCTACTTTGTACCGGATCGCGTAGTACCGCCGTATTTTTGTGGGCTGGAGTTTTCGGTCACTTCCTTTATCCGCCCGGAATGTTTGGGCTATCTTGGAGTGGACAGTTGCGTTTGAATTAATTACCATCTATTTGTCTGGAAACAAAAATTACCGCCCAATTTTCATGTTGGTCGGATCATTCCTAATCATTTATTCGCCAGTCTTCTTAGGGAAATGGTCATACTTCGGCTACCCTTTCCAACACATATTATGCAAAACAGGCGGCGGTCTGATCCAGACTGGTGCTGGCGCGGAGCCATTTGGACCAATTTGATTGAGACTTTTATCCCATCCATGCTTAGCTAAGGTGGTTTTTCTTGCAACATTGCGGAAGGGTTCGTACTTTCTCGAAAAACATATTTGTTGATCATAATTTTGTCTTCCTGGCTGATCGTGTCCACAGAACGTGCTGTATGATTAGTATGCTGAAGGGACGTTTCCTTACTCCAATATTCCTGATCTTGTTTGTTTTGCTGGACTGGGGATTTGTCAATTAAGCGGTGACCGTATCTCCCGCTTGTAATGCATTATCCTTATTTTCGGATTGTTTGGATCTCTTTACAATGTGGTATCTCGAAAACCAATTTAAAAAATTATGCTGATAGACCTTTCCTAACAGCAAAGGCGAACAAGCTGATAGAGATCGTTTCAACACCAGAGTTCGTAATGATTGGCAGATCACTGCGTGATATTGCCCAGCCCTGGACTCTGATCGCCTTGGTACCTATTGGGGCAATTGGGTATTATTCTGAATGACTGTATATGACATGGTCGGCCTTGTGGACCCAACCATCGCTCACGAACCCTTTTCGCAGGAATAGTATAAAATCCTCGTGGCGGCCGATATGACAAGGGGATGGTTTATACATTCTTCAGCTTGCGCCAACTTATATACTCATTGTTGATAGATTGACTTATGAGCCTTTATCCGGAGTGGATGATTGGGCGCTTCAATATAAATCCATCGCTGAAATTTGGAATTCTCCGCAATTTCACGAGGAATAACAATTTTGCCCCATTCGTATAAGCGGGTGGTATATCAATCTTTATTGTCGTAATATCCCGCCGCCCTAGCTGTTTCCGACCAATCAATCCTTCAATGTAATATATTTTTCCTTGGATTGATCCCTGCCATCCCCGAGAAAATCCTGCACTGCTTTTTATATCTTCTTCCATATTCGTCTGTGAGGTTAAATACTTGTCCAACACGGAGGGCCTTTTTCTTTCCGTCAACGATTGCCATCACCATCTGAATCTCCGCATTCTTGGCAATATGATAAAACCGCGTTATGAATTTGACATTTGCCTTAAGATGAAAGATCGCGCCCAGAAATAATAAAAAGTCCCAGTTCGAGGTGTGCGGCGCGCCGACCAAAATAAATTTTGGAATATCTGGCAATTGCCCCTCTATGTTCCAGCCAGTCATGCGGAGAATTGAATTGGCGATTAATCGGAAAAATGAACTGATAATAGGGGTGGTAAAGATGGTGTTTTTCAAGTTTTTGTCCTCGAATATATAACCCTGAAATATCATTTCCGTCTCTCGGATTTTTCATTTTGTTTCAACCAGTGAAAATCTGTGGTTAAATAACCATATGAGATTGAAATCAGCCATCCGCTTGATCGTTTATCAAACCGAAAAACTTACCCAGCTTGCCCGTTTTGCTTCGATCCCAGGCCGCAAAACGATTTGGCGATTCTGATTGGCATATCCTTTCCCTAAAGCGGTACCCAATTGCTTGACCTGATTTGCTTGGCTTTTCAAATGTCGCGCCGTTTTCCAAACGCATTCGCCATCTTTTTATGCTGAATATCGTGGGTGAAAGCGGAGTAAAGACAATCTCGAACAAGCCCTCGCTTGCCTTGATCTCTGCGTCCACGTGAGTATTGCATCAACCCATCTCTTGGCGCGGCCTGAAGCTGTTGCCCTGGCTTGCTCGCCAAACTTTGTTCGGCCTATTTTATTTTCCGGCGACCCGCGCGACGTGGCTGTGTCTCGCATGTTTTTTACGTCACTGATATGGAGGCGCGCCGCGTCCCCATTATTATCAATGCATTCCTGATTCTCGATTTACCGCGCTGAAGTGCCGGCATTCTCGGCAGACCTGATGCGAATATTGAATTCTTGAATATCGCCAGCGCTTGCCCATATTTGGGATGGCTCGATCAGCCTGAAGTACTGGCGATTCATTTTGAGGATTTGATCCTGACTCGCACCTCTGTATTGACCCGCATCATGGAGCATTTCCTCGCCCGCGCTCCGCTTCACACGCCCTGACAATTGATCCTGAATTCCCCTCGAGACCTCGATCAACCCGAACAAGTCTCCGACCTTTCGTTCGGGCAAGACTGGCGAGTGGAGAAAGTATTTCACTGACGAACACAAACAGATATTCAAGGATGTTGCTGGAGACCCGTTGGTCAAGCTGAAGTATGAAAAGAATAATGACCTGGAAGTTGTTCCAATGTTATCCGCGCTTATAACGAAGAAAACACGTAGGACGTTTGCTTGAGGGAATAAACCAACAGACGGTCAAAGATGTTGATGTAGTTCTGGTGGACTCCGGGGTCAACCGACCTAACCATTTCGATCGCCGAATCCCTTTGGCGCGGATTGTGAACATTCGTCCCGAAGAATTTACTTTGGGCGCTTCGCTAAACTATGGGTGGGGAAGGAACGCGAATTCGTTGTCACTGCCAGCGCGCATATCTATCCTGTTTATCCCGATTGGCTGGAAACCTTGCTTCGTCCATTTCAAGACGACACGATCGCATTAACTTACGGCAAACAGCGGACCAGAATTCGCCAGGTTTTCTGAGCAGCAGATCTTTCATCAATGGTATCCCGATATAGGCAAGGTGAAACAGGTAACCGCTTTTTTGCAATAATGCCAACGCCGCCATTCGAAAAAGTTTGTGGGAGCAAAATCCGTATGATGAAACGCTGACCGGCCTGGAGGATTTGGATTGGGCAAAGCGGGCTCAGGAGCAGGGACATGCATAGCCTATGTCGCCGATGCGGAGATCGTTCATGTTCACAATGAAACGCCGCGCGGGGTATACAATCGTTATCGTCGCGAAGCCATGGCCTTGCGCAGGATATATCCCGAGGCGAATTTTAGCTTCTACGATTTTCTCCGATTGACAACGACCAATGTTTTGAGCGACCATGGCACGCGGCGCGCGAAGGTGTGCTGTTATAAAAATATTTCATCCATTTTCTGGTTCCGTTATATGCAGTTTCATGGAACCCGCATGGGACATCGAGAAACCAGTCTCATCACACCGCAATTGCGTGAAACTTTTATTATGCGCGAGAACGAAAGAAAAAGAGGCAAAGAAGCGAAATGTGGAGCCGATTTGATATGAAAAGAAATAGATAGGTGTTTCGATAGTATCGTAATCATGGCTAAATTACTTTAAATAACACAGTCTGATAATGAAGCATTTCTTTCAGAAGAGGCTATGGCTGGCAGTCTATGCTCCTGATCGAACAAAAAGCGCGCGGATTTGATTCAAATTGCATGTGATTGATTCCGCTCAAACGGTGCACAATTTGCATAAATCCGTCGGTTATGAAGTCACAAATCTGTATATAAAAGGTTTTGTAAAATTATCATGTCATCCTCTCCATCAAGCCCGCAAACGAATTCACCATTCCCAACTCGCGGAATTAATGACGCGCAGTTTTGAAGACTATTTTGTTCCCGTCAATATCACGGACATCATCCTGTTGGCCATGCTCCGTCGTGACGGTATAGATCTCACTTCCAGCCGCGTGATCATGAAAGACGACCAGCCGTCTGGCTTGGCGCTCATCGCCCGCCGCGGCTGGGCAAGTCGCCTGGCCGCTATGGGGCTCGTGTCCACTGCGCGGAATGGCGGCACTGGTACATGGGCGATGCGGCAGCTTATCGAAGAGGCCGGGTCACGTGGTGAAAAAGAAATGCTTCTGGAAGTCATCGAGCAAAATACAGCCGCTGTGAAATTGTATGAAAAATTTGGCTTTACAAAGATCCGCAGGTTGGTGGGGTACAGGCTGGATACTTCGCAAATCGATTCTGCCGCCTTGCGCCAGGATCAAGAATTACAAGAAATCGATATTCGCGAATTGGCGCAAATGGTATCGTATCACGGCCTTGAAGACCTGCCCTGGCAGCTTTCTGGTACCACCATCGCACATCATACGCCGCCTTCGCGCGCCTTTTGCTTAAAGGATGCCTATTGTCTTGTCAGCAACCCCGAAACTACAGACGTGGCCATCTCGTCCGTGTTGGTAAAAAGCCCGGCCCAGCGGAGCAGGCTTGAGCGGAATCTTGATGCGCGCTTTTTGCGCGATTCCCAAATAAGGTCTGGCACGTTTCACCGGTATTTCCCGAAGAGATGAGCATCATCTTTGAACAGGTTGGCATGACGCGCGAAACGCTTTCGCAGTGGCAGATGTCTTTGAAGTTGTAAGACGAAGTGTCCGTTATGGGTATAAAATAGGCAATGAAACCTTGCCGCCCTTGTTCCCATGCGCCACCACAGCCAGCGCGTTCCAGGTAAAAAATTATCGCCCGTTAGCGGGCAAGCCTCTTTTTCAACATATCATCGAGACCCTGCTCGCCGTGCCCGAAATTGACACGGTGATGGTGGATACTGACCTCGAGCCAGTGATGGATGGAGTGCGCCGCCTCTTCCCTGCTGTAAGGCTGATCCAGCGCCCCGGGCATCTTCGCGCTGACGATGTGCCCATGAACGATATTCTCCCTGCACGATACGGCGCAGGTGCAGGCGGACTTTACCTTCAAACCCATTCCACGAATCCGTTGTTGAAGACGGAGACGATCTCAAAAGGAATCAAAACCTTTTTCGAGGCGTTCCCAAAATACGATCCACTTTTTCTGTGACGCGCTTGCAAACGCGATTGTATTTCCAGGATGGACGCGCCATCAACCACGACCCCGCGGTGTTGATCCAGACGCAGGATCTGCCGCCTGTGTATGAAGAGAATTCCTGCCTGTATCTGTTTACCCGTGAAAATCTTGAAAGGAAACACCATCGTATTGGAGATAAACCTTTCATGTTCGAGATAGATAAAGCTGAAGCCTGGGATATTGATGAAGAACTGGATTTTGGGATCACAGATTTTTTAATGAAGAGAAAGCTAAAGAATGAATTTTAAAAATATAAAGAAGGTAGTTACAAGTTGGTTTTCCAAACCCTGGTATCCCATTGCGATCAGCGCGTACCCCGTGATGGCCTTATTGTCTGCCAATACTGGGCAAGTCCAGCCTGGCGTAGTTGTTCGCCCAATGGTTGCATCGGTTGTGTTTGGCGGGCTGTTATTCCTGATCGTCTGGATATTTCTGCGTCAGATTCATAAGGCGGCACTTCTCACAACACTGCTGTTGGCATTATTCTTTACCTATGGTCATGCTTATATTTATATTGACCAGAAATTCCCCGATGCCAATTACACGATCTGGCTTGCAGTGGGCTGGATCATTTTGTTTTTCCTGGGTTTTTTTTGGACAACCCGCCCAAAGTTGACCTTCGTTTCGTCAGCGGCGACTCTTAATACGGTCGCGCTGGCGCTGCTGATCATGTCATTGGCACAGACCAGTTTCGGGGACGGGCCGCGAGGCGCGCATGCTCTCGGTCTGAAAAATGCCCCGGTTGATTCAAATCTGGTTCGGTCAGACGATCCGCCGGATGTGTATTTCTTCCTTCTGGATTCTTACACGCGCGCCGATCTTTTAAAGCAAGCCTATGGTTTCGATAACAGTGAATTCATTAATGAGTTGGAACGACGGGAATTCTTTGTGGCGAAGTGCAGTCAGAGCAATTATGTCCGTACCGAGCTGTCACTTGGGTCTTCGCTCAACATGCAATATTTGCAGGATCTGGATAAGGCTTTTACGCCAAAAAGTACTGCGCGCCGATTGTTATGGGACTCTCTTGTTCATAGCGCGGTACGCTATAACTTTGAGAGCATGGGCTATGAGACGGTTGGCTTCGAGACAGGGTTCGCGTGGCTCGATCTGACCGATGCGGATCATTACTTGAGCCCGCCGCCCATTTCTTCAGGGATGACCGAATTTGAAGCACTATTCCTGCGAACCACTGCGGCGCGCTACGCGCAGGATCTGGGATTGGTGGATCCTGATTACCTTTGGGAGTTGGCTTCCGGGACCGATTTAATTTTATATTCAACAGCATTGATGGGATTTCAAAAGATCAAAAGCCGACTTTTTCTTACATCCATGTGATCTCGCCGCACCCGCCGTTTGTTTTTGATGCGGAAGGCAATCCAACGTATCCCCCTGACTTTTGGAATGATAAGGGATTGTACACACCTGACCTGTATCAAAAAGGCTATGTGGACCAATTACAGCACTTAAACAAAACCATGCTCGATGCGATTGATACGATCATTACGAATTCTGAAGTGCCGCCCATTATCATCATTCAGGGTGATCACGGTCCGTGGATGCAGCCAAAGGAAAAGCGATTTTTGAATCTTACCGCGATCTATTTCCCGGGCCATAAGGATAAACTTTATTCAACCATTTCGCCTGTGAATATTTTCCGCCTTGTCTTCAATATCTACTTTGGCGGGAACTATGATATTCTCGAAGATGTCAGTTATTTCTCGCCTGTGCCCAATCTTTATGATTTCAGTGAAATCCCCTATCCCTGTAATGCTCCGGACAACTAAATGACCTACACAATTCTTCTCACTGCTCCCTATATGCTGCCCTTCCTTGAACGCTTCAAGCCAGTGTTCGAGAAATATAACCTTGAAGTAATTGTCCCCGATGTGCAGGAGCGCATGGAGGAAGATGACCTGCTGAAATATGCTGGTCAATTTGACGGCGCGGTTTGTGGAGATGACCGTTATTCAGCGCGCGTACTGGAAACCTGTGCCCCGCGCCTCAAGGTGATTTCCAAGTGGGGGACCGGGGTCGATTCGATCGACGCCTCAGCCTGCTCCCGTTTTGATATTAAACTCTGCCGAACCCCAAATGCTTTCACCACCCCCGTAGCGGATACCGTCCTCGGTTACATGCTCGCCTTTGCCCGCCGTGGCCCGTGGATGAACGCCGCTATGAAGCGCGGCGAATGGGAGAAGATTCCCGGGAAAACATTAAGCGAATGTACTTTGGGAATTATCGGAATCGGAAATATCGGCAAGGCGGTCACACGCCGCGCGCGCGCCTTTGGCATGAAAGTCCTCGGCACGGATATTGTCGAAGTTGATCATGTCTTTATCTCGGAGTCAGGTATTCACATGGCCGATCTTGAATCACTGCTCGCCGATTCCGATTTTATTTCAGTCAACTGCGATCTCAATCCAACATCGCATCATCTGATCAATGCAAATACACTCGCGAGGATGAAATCATCTGCCGTGCTGATTAATACGGCGCGCGGTCCCATCGTTGATGAAACAGCTCTTGTCACCGCAATCAGTTCAGGTCAAATTGGAGGCGCGGCTTTGGATGTCTTTGAGTTCGAGCCGCTGCCATTGGACAGTCCATTGCTAAAGATGGATAACGTTATGCTTGCCCCGCACAATTCCAATTCAAGCCCGACCGCTTGGGAGCGGATCCACTGGAACACGATCAAGAATCTGGTGGAAGGGCTTGGATTAAAGTACGAAGAATAAAAAGGAAAGAAAAATATCATGACTGAATCAAAAACTGTTTTGGTTACTGGCGCAGGCGGTGGAATTGGCCGCGCGTGCATTCATCACTTTTCTGAAAAAGGCTGGCGCGTGGTCGGCGTGGATCGTTTTGATTTTGGGGATGACTTTCCAAAAAACGGTCGTTTCATTAAGGCAGATATTTCGCATCCTGATTCGGTTGAACAGATTTTTCAGGAAGCCAGGGATTTTCATCCAACTCTGGATGCCCTTAATTAATGCCGCGGTTCAGGTTGCAAAACCACTTGTGGATACAACAGTTGAAGAATGGGATTCTGTCATGGCGTCCAATCTGCGTTCTGTGTTCTTATTCGCCAAGCTCGCGTATCCGCTTCTAAAGACAAATGGCGGCGCTGTGGTGAATATCTCCTCGGTCCATGCGGTTCAAACCTCCGCGAACATTGCCGCGTATGCCGCTTCCAAAGGCGGCATGCTGGCGCTGACACGCGCCATGGCGATTGAGTTCGCGGCAGACAATATCCGTGTCAATGCGGTTCTGCCCGGCGCCGTGGATACCCCCATGCTTCGCGCGGGGCTTGGCCGCGGGCACCTTGGCGGAAGTGACATGCAGGAACGTCTGGATAACCTTGCGCGCAAGACGGTCAACGGGCGGGTCGGCACGCCCGCCGAGATCGCGCATGCCATATATTTTCTTGCGGACAATGAGCAATCCTCCTTTATGACGGGACAGGCCTTGGTGGTGGATGGCGGTGCGACTGCAAGATTAAGCACAGAGTAGCTCTTAATGCAGGTCACCCGCTTTCTGTTCTTTTTGACAGCTGTTATTTTGGCTGTCCTCAGCGTTCTTTCACTCCTCAGATCTTTCATGGGTAGTGACCTGCGGATCTACATTGTTTATTCCATTTTGATGGCTGTTGATGCCGCATGTATGTTTGTGTGCGGACTGTTCCTAAATAGAAAGATCAAATTGCTGTTTTGGTTCGCGTTCATGCTGCTCGGTCTCAACATTCTTTTGACCATATTTGACCAGTTCGGGTTGATTGATTTGCTTTTTGTTCTGTTGAATATTGGAACACTGGCATCGTTAATTATATTTCGCAGGGAATTATTGCCCCAATGAAACAAACCTTTAAGTCCATTCTCCCAAGTCCGATGCTTCAATTTGCGCGCAATACCTACGACTCGTTTCGACGCATTCCTCAACTGCCCGCGGCTTATTTTCATCCGTGGAGGCGTGAGAGCATTCGCCGTCTCGCCGAACTTAAAGATATCCACAAGGGCGGGCGCGCTTTTATCATTGGCAATGGACCAAGTCTCAAACAAACTGACCTATCCAAGCTCAAAAACGAAATCACCTTTGGGATGAACCGCATTTATGTGGTCTTTCCCGAACTTGGCTTCCACACAACTTATTATTCAGCCACCAATGACCTCGTGATCGAACAATTCCATGACGATATTCTTGCGCTCCCCATGCCCAAGTTTTTAGCATGGCGCTCACATCGTCATTTCTCCCCGACCCTGCAACTTCCCAACCTGCCAACGTTTCTTTACACATCCTACACGGGTCCGCGTTTTTCGCCTGACGTGCGCGGGCGTGTTTGGGAAAGCGCCACGGTTACGAATGTCACACTTCAACTGGCTTTCACATGGGCTTCGAGCAGGTCATCCTGATCGGCGTGGATCATAATTTCACGTCCAAGGGCGAGGCCAACAAAACGGTCATCTCACAGGGCGATGACCCGAACCACGTCGCGCCTAATTATTTTGGCAAAGGCGTCCGCTGGCAATTGCCTGACCTCGACACATCCGAGATCGGCTATGCCATGGCGCGTAACTTTTACAAAAAGGCAGGCCGCGAAGTGTTGGATGCGACGGTTGGAGGCAAGCTGACCATCTTCCCCAAAGTGGACTACAATTCGCTCTTCTGATTTTCGCCCTCTGACTTTTGACTCCATGACAAAAACGCTTCCCGCCCGACCTGCAAACTGGTTCATTCTCTTTATCATTCTCCTCGCTTTGGGCGGATTGTTGCGCCTGCTAGACATCACCGACCCGCCTCTTGATTTTCATTCCTCGCGCCAGCTTCGCAATTCACTGGTGGCGCGCGATATTTATTATTCCATTCTGCCGTCCGCGACAACTGAACAGCGCGAGCTTGCCTCTTCCTTTGCAAATTCCGTCGGGAGATATGAACCGCCTGTCATCGAATCGATCGTGGCGGTCACCTATCTTTTCACGGGCGGAGAGAACATCGCATCTGCCCGAATCTGGGAGACGCTATTCTGGCTTTCGGCCGGTGTGGCTTTGTTTGACCTCATGCGCCGAGCCGTTTCGCCGTGTGCGGCATTGATCGGATTGTCTTTTTACTTTATCCTGCCCTTTTCGGTGCAGGCGAGTCGATCCTTTCAACCTGACCCATTGATGACATCCGCGTTTGTTGTCGGAATTTATTTTCTTTATCGCTGGTCGGAAGAACAATCCTGGAAGTGGACAATTCTGGCTGGCGTATTTTTAGGATTTGCCGTGTTCGTGAAAATTGTGATCGTGTTCTTCGTTGGGGCGGCAGCGATTGCAATGGTCTTGTTCACGCTGAAAAGGGATTTTTGGAAATCAAAGCAGGTTTGGTCCATGGCATTGATCATGATCCTGCCTGCGCTGTTGTTCTATGTCCTTCTTAATCAAGGTCGTTCCACGGAATATTTCCTGAGCTGGACTGTAGCGTTGATCGGCCTGATTACAAGCACCGATTTTTACACCAAATGGCTGGCTTTTCTCGGACAATTATTTGGGCTGACCATGATCTTCCTCAGCATTGCTGGCATCTTTCTTGCAACTCCGCGTTTGAGGTGGTTGTTGGTCAGCTTATGGGTTGGGTATGTTTTATACGGTTTAACTCTGCCATTCCAGATGTACACGCACAGTTATTATCATATTCAACTGATCCCTATCGTTGCATTGGGATTGGCCGCGGCGTTGAATCCGCTCATTGAAAGCGCGGCAGGTCAGGGCGCGGTCGGACGCGCGGGCTTCATCGCTGTGATCGTGGTGGTCATCGGATTCCAATCCTGGGTTTCGCGTTCTGTTTTGGCGGATGAAAGTTTTCGGCATGAACCCGTATTCTGGCAGCAGGTCGGCGGAGCGATCCCTGCGGACGCAAAAGTGATCGGGCTGACTCAGGATTATGGGTTTCGGCTGATGTACTACGGCTGGCGGAAGGTGATCTTGTGGCCGTATAGCACGGAACTGGCTGAGGTGCGGAACGGCAATTTGGATTTCTCTGATCGTTTCGGCGAGTTGACTCTGGGTAAGGATTATTTTTTGGTGACAGCGTTCGGGCAGCTTGATAAACAGCCTTCCCTAAAGAAATTGCTGGATGCATATCCTGTTGCGGTTGATGGCGAGGGGTATGTGTTGTACGACCTGATTCCATGAAACTTGTTTCGATCATCACGCCGTCGTTTAATCAAGCTGAGTATCTTGAGCAGACCATATTATCTGTTTTAAATCAGGATTATTCGAACATTGAATATATGGTGCTGGACGGCGCTTCAACGGATAACAGCGTTGACATCATCAGGAAGTATGAAAATAGACTGGCGTATTGGGTCTCGGAAAAAGATAGCGGTCAGGCGGATGCGATCAACAAAGGATTGGATCGGGCGAGGGGCGAAATTGTCGCGTGGCTGAATTCAGATGATTATTATTTGGCGGGGACAGTATCATCAGCTGTGAAAATATTCGACCAACATCCGCATGTCGTTCTGGTGTACGGGAACATGCTGGCAGTTGACGAACACGGACAGACCTTCAATACCTTGAATTACAAACAATTGACCCTGGAGGACCTGCTGTGCTTCCAGATCATCGGGCAGCCCGCTGTTTTTATGCGCCGTTCCGCGTTGAACGATATCAGACTCGATCCTGATCTTCACTTTTTATTGGATCATTACTTATGGATCCAGATCGCCCGCCGTGGAAATATTCTACATGTAAACGAAACCTGGGCGGCGGCGCGTTATCATGCGGGTGCGAAGAACCGTGCCAAAGCCGCCGAGTTTGGGCGTGAAGCCTTTCGTATTTTGGAAAAAGTAAAACAGGATGAAGGTCTTGCGCCAGTGATCGTGAAAATAAATCGTCGAGCGCTTGCCTCGGCTCACCGCGTGGATGCGCGTTATCTGCTGGATGGCGGACAGCCTGCGGGCGCGCTCATCGCATGGATGCGCGCTTTATTTGTTCATCCACCCACTGCTTGGGCGCGCTCGAATATTTTTGTTTCAGCTGTTTTGAATTTGCTGGGATTGGGGAAGTTGCGGGAAAAGGTTTTGAAACAAAGGGCGGCGAAATATCAAAAACAATAACAGATCAATGGTTTGCATGCTTGCCCCGAGGGCGGGGTAGGCATGCAACGTTAAGACTTCCTGCTTTGCCACTCAGAGGCCAGTAAACTATAAAGCACCAGGTCTGCGAAATGACCTCTAGACCACCAGGATTGACGAAGGATACCTTCCTGGGTGAAGCCTAATCGCTCAGCGATCTTGCAGCTGCGGTTATTTTCAGAATCACATTGTATCTCCAAACGATTTAATTTCAGCTCGCCAAATGCGTGGTTAATCAAAATACTACACGCCTTTGTCGCAAGACCTTGCCCTTGAAAGGAAGCGCCCAGCCAGTATCCGATACTGGCCTTTTGATCAGCCCAAACAAGACCGTGTAAACTGACGATGCCTGCCAGGTTGCTCTTTAACCAAATGCCAGCTCGTAAACCATTATTAGCCGCAAAACGCGCAAGCCCGGCTCTAATATACTCTTTTGCATCGTTAAGTGATAGCTGGTCAGTGAGCCACGTAAGTTCTGTCTGCAAATGGACTCGATTTTGATCTAATAAGGAATAGACTTCTTCCGCATGTCGTTCTTCAAGCAAGCGAAGCACTATATTCTCATCAATTTTATGACTAAACATAATTCCTCTCTTTTGACACTGCTTTAAGTCGATGGGTGACTCTATGAACGAAAAACTTGCTGACTAAAAAACAACGCCATAGTAAACTTGCAAAATTATTGCATGAACTTTTGATTTTAGCAACCATCAAATGCAATACCTTTACGGGGGGATTGGAATAATATAAGTATTTTCCACTAAACTAGAAGTGTTTCTGAAGGCCCGTAGCCGGACTCTCGAACTGATAGATCCTTTTATGCCCGAGAATCTTCCGCCATAATTACGTTACAATTGTCCTGTTCGCTATGAAAGATAATCCTTCTTTTTTTGCCCCCCGCATCACGTGGATCACAGCCCTGCTTGTTATTTTCATTCTTGGCTTTGCCATCCGCCTGTACGATCTCACTGATCTGCCGCTTGACTTCCATCCCACACGCCAATTGCTTTCCGCATTAAAGGCGCGTGGAATGTATTATCAAACACTGTCCGCTGCCGATGTGCCTGCGGAGCAGCGCGCCTTTGCCATTCAGCAATGGAGATTCCGCGCATCGGTGGAGCCTGAATTTTTTGAGCGGATCATCACTTTCACTTACAAATTTACCGGAGAGCAGGTCTGGATCGCGCGGATTTATTCGTCCTTGTTCTGGATGATCGGCGCAGTCTTTTTATTTTTACTTGCGCGTGACATCACCTCAACAGACGGCGCGCTGGCGGCAACAGCTTTTTATCTATTTTCCCCGTACGCCATCCTTGCCTCGCGCAGTTTTCAACCTGACCCGTTAATGGTGATGCTCATCATCATCTTTTTATGGGCTGTGTATCAGTGGGCACAGCGGCCCGCATCTTATTTTTATGCGATCCTTGCCGGCTTGTTCGGCGGATTTGCCATCTTCATAAAACTTGTGGCGGCATTTTTTGTCATCGGCGGCGGGGTGGGGGCTTTGCTCGGGCGTGGATCTCTGCGGGAAGCACTGAAACAGCCCCAGGTTTACGTCATGAGCGTGCTTGGCGTCCTGCCGGGCGCTGTGTACGTGTTGTATGGCGTTTTTATCGCGGGCTATCTGGGTCGGCAATTTGGCGGACGATTCATCCCATCCCTTTTTCTGAGTCCATCTTATTATCTCGGCTGGATCGGAATGCTTAACCTCGTCATTGGCGGATTCGTTTTGATGATCGCCATGCTGGGACTTTTCTTTTTGGACAGGGAAAAGCGCCGATTCCTGCTTTCGCTTTGGGCTGGGTATGCTTTCTTCGGTATTTATTTTAACTATCATATTTCCAGCCACGATTACTATAGTCTGCCATTGATCCCCATCGTTGCCTTGTCCATTGCGCCGCTCGCGGATTGGTTCTTCGCTCAACTTGCCAAAATCGCTGTAACTCGTTTGATGCGTTTTGCTGTTATTGGTCTTCTGCTTTTAGGTTCTTTCATGTCCCTTTGGAGTACGCGTTCCCAAATGAAATCTGTTGATTATCGCCCCGACGCGCAGATGTGGGCGGAGATCAGTGAGAAAATTGGCGACAAAAATAGTGTTGGATTGACTCAAGATTACGGTTCGCGGCTCGCGTACTGGGGCTGGAAGAACATCTCTTCCTGGCCTACGCATGGCGACCTGATCTACCATAATGATCTGCGCGGCGCTCATGACGGGCCGGACTTTGAAGAACAATTTGAAGAACTTGCCCTAAAGAAAGAGTTCTTTTTGGTAACCGATTTTTCGGACCTGGCGCTTCAGCCATTTCTCCAGGAAAAATTGTCGGAGTACCCTGTATTCGCTAAAGGGAATGGGTATGTGATTTACGATATCAGCCAATGAAACTGGCAGGAAATTTATTCGAGATGCAATTTGAAATAAAAAATTATAAGAAGCCATTCTTTCATACCATCATTGGGATATGCGCGGTCGCGATGCTTTCTGTCATGGGAGTGTATTCGTATCTTGGCATCTATTCCCGTTATATCGCCGATGATTACTGTGAAGCTGTCCGTGTGACCAGGTCTTCACCCATCAGCGCGGTGGTCGAACGATACCAGGCCGGAGATTGGCGGGCTGCCAATCGTTATTCCAATCTGCTTTTTGTTGGCTTTAGTGAATTGATCGGCGGGAATAATATGCAGATCACGATCGTGTCCATGGTGATCATTTGGACTGTCGGTTTGGCATGGAGCGCCTATGAATTGCGGAAATTGCTTGGAATAAACTGGACGAATTCAATGGACTGGTTCCTGGGTGCGGCTTTGGGGGTGTTCAGTCTTTTGCAGGCGCCTAATCTTTTTCAAATCATTTATTGGCGTTCCTCCATGATGACTCATTTTGCGCCTCTTGTTTTTGGTACGCTCCTTCTCGCTTTTTGGATACGGCAGGCGCGGTATTCCATGAGCCAGCCACTTTTCTGGATGACCTATCCATTGATCTTCGTTGCCACATTTATTATTGCCGGGTTTTCCGAGCCGCCCATCACGACCATGGTCACAGGATTATCCCTGATCATGCTGGCGGTCTGGGTTTGGGGAGCACCGCCTGTTAAACAAAGATTCCTTGCATTGCTTGCCTGGACATTCACAGGCGCGGTTCTGGGATTGATGGCGCTGGTATTTTCGCCCGCCAACGTAAACTTGGAAAAAGACGTGATTCCCGGTGTGCTCGACATACTAAGAGATTCGTTTCTTTATAGCTATATCTTTATCGCTGATTCGATCAGGGTGTTTCCAATTCCCAGCCTTGTTTCAGCTTTGATCCCCGCGCTATTAATTTGGTTATATTTGCAGACTACCGCTTTGGAATTTTCTCGAACACAAAAACGCTTTCTATGGATGATCGTTTTTTTTGCTCCTTTTATCATGTGGATACTAATCGCGGCTGGCTTTTCTCCCAGTGTATATGGACAGGGGTTTCCAGTGGAACGGATGCGCTTTCTTGCCCGCACCATAATGACTTTCACGATTATGCTGGAAGGTGCTCTGTTTGGGATCCTGGCTCAGGATTTTAAATTAAGATCGGGTCGTAGTTATGTTCAATCATTTGCCGTGGTCCTGCTGTTCGTTCTCGGATTGATCTATCCTTTGAGAGCCGCTGTAACTGTTTATGAAAATAATTATAATGAATATCGTTCCCGTGCCGCGCTATGGGATCTGCGTGACGCTTACATTATCCGTCACGCGGATCTGGGCGAAAAAGATTTGATCATCCCCGCTTTCTCAGGCGTGTATAAAATCAAGGAACTGGATCTCAACCCCGATCACTGGACGAATCGCTGCGCCGCCCAATATTATGGCGTGGATACAATTCAAGCTGTATCTGTTCCGGATGATTATATTTTGGAATACTTAAGTGAACAAAAATAATCCCATCCTCGTAACTGGCGCGCATCGCAGCGGCACAACCTGGGTCGGCAGGATGCTGGCCTCCAACCCGCAGACCGCGTATATCAGCGAACCGCTTAATGTTTTGCATCGCCGCGGCGTGTACCGCGCCGAGGTGGACCGCTGGTATACATATATTACTGAAGAGAACGAATCCAAATATCTTCCCGCCTTTCAGGAACTCCTGGGATTTCGTTATCATCTTTTGGCAGAAATGTTCTCGTTGCGTTCCCAAAAGGATCTCCTCCGCTTGGGACGCGACCTGGCTGTTTTTACAAAAGGGAGGCTTCTTAAGCAGCGGCCATTGCTAAAAGATCCCTTCGCGGTTTTTTCCGCGCCGTGGTTCGCCCAAAAAATGAATTGTCAGGTCGTCATCACCATCCGTCATCCTGGCGGCTTTGCAAGCAGCCTCAAACGCCTGGATTGGCCCTTTGATTTTAATGACCTGCTCAAACAACCCATGCTCATGCGTGATCATCTTGAGAAAGACCGCGCAGATATGGAAAATATGCGGGCTGATGACATTGTGGGGCAGTCCGCGCTGCTTTGGCGGATGATCTACCGTTCGGTTCATGCTACCCGCAGCCTGTTCCCGGACTTCAAGATCGTCCGCCACGAAGACCTTTCCCTGGATCCCGCCGCGGGGTATAAATCTCTGTATGAGTCGCTTGGTTTAACTTTTGATGATAAAGTACGTGATACGATCATTAATTCCAGCAGCTCTGAAAACCCGGCCGAGTTGTCGAAGAAAAAAGTTCATTCCGTAAAATTGGACAGCCGCGCCAACATGGATAACTGGAAAAAGCGGCTAACTGCTGCAGAGATCGTTCGCATCCGCAAAATGACCGAAGATGTATCCCATCTTTTTTACTCAGATAATGAATGGTAGATCCGCTTTCCACCTTATGTTTACTGATGAATGATCACTGATGACTAATCTTCCCCTTGTCTCCATCATTACCCCTTCCTTTCATCAGGCGCAATATCTTGAAGCCACGATCCAGTCTGTCCTTGGCCAGGACTATCCGCGCATTGAGTACATCATCGTGGATGGTGGTTCAACCGATGGGAGTGTGGATGTCATTAAAAAATATGAAGGTAGACTCGCCTGGTGGGTCAGTGAACAGGATAAAGGCCAGACTGATGCGATCAATAAAGGATTCAACCGCGCCAATGGCGAGATTCTCGCGTGGTTGAATTCAGACGATACATATAATCCTGGCGCCGTCAGCGCGGCTGTGAAATTCCTGATGGATAACCCCGAGATCGCGATGGTATATGCTGACTGCAACTTCATTAATGAGCAGGGTGGCGTGATCGGTAAATTCAATTCCGCGCAGACAGATCATCACCGTTTGCGTGAGGGCTATGTCCACATCCCGCAGCAGACCATGTTCTTCCGCGCCAAATATTGGAAGGAACTTGGCCCGCTTGACCCGTCTTTTTATTTTGCAATGGATTATGACCTGTGGACACGCATCAGTGCGCGCGCGCCAATAAAATATTTGCGGGGACAAACCTGGGCAAATTTTCGCATCCATAATTTCGGAAAAACCAGTTCAGCGGATGATCGCTGCTGGCCTGAAATGCTCCGCGTTCATTATCGGGATGGCGGTGGTTTCTTTTCTGTGATCGTCGCAAAATATTATCTGAGAAAGATCATTGGCCCGCTATGGAAGTGGCGCGTCAAACGAGCCTGAACCCATGAATTACCTTTTCACACCTCCTTCCCTTGATGATTTCATCCGCTTGCTCAGAGCCTGGCGCTTTTGGATGCTCTGTGCTTTCCTGGGCGCGATTCTTGGCGCGATTGTTTATTACATTATCCCGCCACCGTTTCGTGCGCGCGCAACTGTTAATGTGGATTTCAATCTGGAACAGGCCTGGCCTCAGGACACGG
Organism: Candidatus Villigracilis saccharophilus; assembly: GCF_016711665.1. NCBI lineage: Bacteria > Bacillati > Chloroflexota > Anaerolineae > Anaerolineales > Candidatus Villigracilaceae > Candidatus Villigracilis > Candidatus Villigracilis saccharophilus. The sequence goes on along the minus strand of NZ_JADJSO010000084.1, from coordinate 6,291 downwards.
ACCGCCAGCAGTTCAATTATTTGGAACGTGAGGCGCGCAAGTTGGAGGAGCTCGCCTGGTCAGACGATGTGATGGGGCAGTTGTCGTCACAATTCGCTTTGACCGTTGCCGATCTGCGAGGCAGTTCGTTACAGCTTGGCCAGCCTGCCGAAGCGGGTTGGCATTTTTATGCGGATGACAGCGACCCACAAATTGCCGCCTCCCTGGCTTCAATTTGGGCGCAGGCTTTCGTTGATGTGGTGCAGGATCAGGTGGATTCTGGCACGGTCAACGAATATGTCCGCCTGGAAGTTACTCAGTCACAAGACCTGCCAATGGAACGCAGCATCCCAATGAGCGGATACTTACTTGCAGGTTCGCTTGGCTTTCTTACAGCGGCTGTGTTTGTCACGTTGTTCATTAAACCGAGGGCGGAGTCCGGCATCACTTGATGCGCGCGTCTATGAATATAAAACTTATACAAAACAAAGGCTTGGGAACTCCTTGAATAAATTCGCTTCCTTCCTTTGGGGCACGGTCCTGCTTGCCGTGCCCGTCACCAGTTTTCGATGGTTCCCCTTTTTAGGGGAAGGTACGTTCGTTCGTCCGCTGGCGTTATATCCGCTGGCACTGCTTCTTCCTCTTTTGCTTGTGCAGGCATTTCGTAAAAAAATACACTTATATTGGGCGGGCGCCTTCGTGGCTCTGGCTGTGTTGATCCTTTTCATTTTCACTGCGACCAGCTTCGGGGTCATGTTCGATCCGCTTCCATTGCGTGGACAGACATATTTTGGACGCGCGATCCGCGCGTTGGTCACGCTCCTGATTGGCGTCGCTTTTTTCATCGCCGCGGTCTGGATGAATAAAGATGAAAATGATCTGCGTTTTTCGGCGCGCTGGATATTCGCGGGTATCTGCCTTGATATTTTTTGGAGCGGCCTGCAGGCCGTCACTTTTTATACAGACCTGCTTGAAAAAGAAATGGTCACACACTGGCAGCTTGCGTTTTCAATGCGCGAATTAGTCCGTTCGAATCGGATTTCCGGCCTGGCATTCGAACCCGCCTGGCTGGCGGGACAATTCGCGACGGTATTTATTCCTTTCCTATTTGCCAGCCTGCTGACGAATTACCGCGTCACTCGTCTGAAATGGCTGGAACCTGTTTTATTGGCGTTCTCCCTGCTGGTACTGTTGGCCACCTACTCGCGCGGCGGGATATTGGTCACGATCGCGGCGGCTGGTCTGACAACGCTATTTCTCGGCCGCGACATGCTCCGCGCGATCTGGAATTGGTTTGTTGGAGGTTTTCACGCGCGCGTTTTGGATGTGGCGATTCGTGCCGCGATTCTTCTTGCTGTTGTTGGCTTTATCGCGGGTGCGTTCCTTTTTCTCGGACAAAAAGAATATTTCAGCCGTTTGTGGAATATCAACGCGGACAGCTTGAATGAATATATTGTGGATATCAATGCGGGCGCGCGTGGCGCGTATTCGGTAGGAGCCATGGCCGCTTTTGAGCAGCATCCCTGGAGCGGCGTCGGGCTTGGTGCAAGCGGATTTTATATTTATGAAAACCTGCCTGATTGGGCATTGACCACTTTGCCGGAGATTGCCAGGCAACTGGACCCCGCCAGCCGCTCGTACCCCAACCCGAAAAACCTTTATGTGCGTCTGCTGGCCGAAATTGGATTGATCGGCTTCTTCCTTTTCCTTGCATTTCAATTCCATCTGCTTGGCGATATTCTTGACTTGTCGCATCGTAAAGAGCTCTGGGCGCGCTTTGCGGTCACTGCCGGGGTGTTCGCATGGCTTGCGATCACATTCTATAATTTCACCCAGGATTCGCTCGCAACCCCAAATATATGGCTGGTACCTGGTATTCTGGTGGGGCTCTCAAGGCCTGTCAGGGATGAGAATCCGGCTAAACTGCAGATTTAACGTGTTTGTTAGAATTGAGAACAAGGTGTAACCTCCTCACATTGCGGGCATTTGATTTATTCGTTATGATTGGGAAGTATGATGCGTAAATTTGAAACTCCCTACATGGCAGATTGGTTTGCCATCTCTCTGCGCTGGATCACGCTCGTGGGCTTGGTCGTATCGCTTGGGCTTGGGCAAAAACTGGAGATCATCCTGTCGTGGCCGCTGGGATTATTAATCGTCTGGAATCTTGTTATGACCATGCTGGCAAGTTCCAATGTTCGCATGACATATCATCGCCGCATTAGTTTTTTTATGGACCTGGTATTATCGGGCGCTTTTTTTCTGGTGCAGGGCGGCCTGCAAGGCCCGGCCTTGTGGACGGGATTACTACCCATTTTAACTAGTGCGATCTATTTTGAATTTCTGGGGGCATTGCTGGCGGCAGGTTTGTTTTCCATACTTGTGATCAGTATGAGTTTGTATGAAACCGGCAACAGTTCCTTGGCGATCATTGTTTCCATTAGCATGATTTTGTTAAGTTTGCTTTTTGGATTTCTTGGCAAACGCATGATCATACGCATCAGGCAGAATCGTTCGCAGTTTTTGGATTCAGAAGAAAAGAAACGGGCGGTCCAAACCGAACGGATGCGCGCGATCTACGAATTAACATCCGAGCTTTCCTCCACATTAAGTTATAAACGTGTGCTTGACTCTGCTTTGGATATGAGCGCGGCTGTGTTGAATCCCGACCCGGAACAATTGGTGAGCGACCCGCTGGTGGGTATGGTCATGTTATTCAGCGGTGGTAAATTGCATATCGGTTCAGCGCGGCGATTAACGAGCGCGGATATGCGCGTTACATTCGATGCGGCGGAAGGTCTGCTCAAAAGGGCGCTCGATGAAGGCGAACCGATGCTCCTTAATGACATCGGCTATGACCCTGAACTTGGGCGTGTGGTTGTGCTCCGAACCTGTACAAGCGGATATTGTTTTCCCCTGCGCAGCGGGTTAAATGTGTATGGCGCATTGTTGTTTGCTCATCCCAACCCCGATTACTTCAATTCGGAGCGCAGCAACCTGCTTGATATCATCGGTAGACAATCCGTGACCGCTATACAGAACGCGCGTTTGTATCAGGATCTTGTCGAAGAGAAGGAGCGTATGGTGGAAGTGCATGAAGAGGCGCGCAAAAAACTGGCCCGCGACCTGCATGACGGCCCCACCCAATCGGTGGCGGCGATCGCGATGCGGTTGAATATTACGCGGCGCATGATGTCCAAGGATGTCCAGGCGGCTGGCGAAGAGATCATTAAGCTCGAGGAACTGGCGCATCGCACCACGAAGGAAATTCGTCACATGCTTTTCACCCTGCGCCCGCTCATTCTCGAATCCAGGGTCTTACCGCAGCGGTTCAATCCATGGCCGACAAGATGCTGGAAACTTTTTCCCAAAAAATGACCGTGCAAATTGATGAACGTGTCACCAAACAATTGGAGATGGGCAAGCAGGGCGTGATCTTTTATATTATTGAGGAGGCGGTCAATAACGCCCGCAAACATGCGGCTGCTGACACCATTGCCGTGCGCTTGAAACCAGTGGAAGCTGGTATCGCGCTGCTGGAGATACAGGACAACGGCGTTGGGTTTGATGTCGGTGCCATGTCTCAGGCCTATGATAAACGCGCGAACAGCAGCCTTGGCATGGTCAATCTGCGGGAACGTTCTGAACTTGTGAATGGTTTGCTGCATATCGATTCTGCCCCAGGCAAGGGCACAAAAATCCAGGTTTATATCCCTCTCACAGAAGACGCCGCGGACCGTATCCACCATCCGCGCGCAAAATAAAAATGCCGATCGCCGCAGACCTGTACTATTATTTCTTGCACGAGTCGCAAGACAATTTCGTGAAACGCCCTCCGTTGATCTTTATTCACGGGGCGGGCGGCAGTTATATCTCCTGGCCTGCACAGATCCGCCGTTTGGAAGGTGAAAGAATTTTTGCGCTTGACCTGCCGGGCCATGGGCAATCTGAAGGAGCGGGCAGGCATTCGGTGGACGAGTATGCCGAGGATGTAATTGCCTTTATGAAGGCATTAAAGATTCGCGCGGCAGTGCTGGTGGGAATTTCGATGGGTAGCGCCATCGCTCTGTCGATCGCTTTGAAATACCCAAAGAAGGTATTGGGACTGGGTTTGCTCGGAAGCGGGGCAAAACTGCGGGTCGCCCCGCCAGTCCTGGAATGGGCGGCCAATCCGAATACATTTGAGTCTGCTGTGGATATGGTGAATGAAAATTGTTTTAGCGAGGGCGCCCCGCAAGGTTTGTTGGCTCTTTCAAAAAAACAAATGATGGAAATTCGCCCGCCTGTTTTTCATGGAGACCTTTTGGCGTGCAATGAGTTTGATGTGGTCGGTCAATTGGAAAAGATGGATCTCCCCGCACTGATCATCTGCGGTGCGGATGATAAAATGACCCCTGTAAAATTTTCGGAATTATTAAAAAGCCGCATCGCAAACTCGCAGCTTCACGTGATCGAACATGCCGGACATATGGTCATGCTGGAACAGCCGGATAGGATTGCGGAATTATTAAAGGAATTTGTTGATAACCTCCCGCAGCGTGTAAGGAAAACGAAAAAGCCGCGCATCGCTGCTCCTGCTCAACAACCAGAACCTCCCCTGGAGGAAAGCTCATAACCCGAAGATTTTCCTCAAGATTGGAATGGCATTCATCACCGCAATGGCCCGATGGCTAAGGCGGTTTTTTTCATCCATATCCATCTCCGCCATTGTCTTTTTATATTCAGGAAAGTAAAAAATGGGATCATATCCAAAGCCGCCATTACCGCGTTCTTCTGCGATGATCTCGCCGTGGCAGTTCCCTTCCACGATTTGAACATCCTGATCTGGTGCTGCAATTGCGATGGTCGCATGGAAGTGCGCCGTCCAGGGATGCGGCCTGTCTTTGAGATTCTCCAGCATGTAGGCGCGGCGGTCTGCATCATTTGCGCCCGGCTTTGGGGTGATAGCGCGCGGAATGTAACCCGGGGCGCACCGTCCAATAAGTCTACTTCGAGACCCGAGTCATCGGCGAGGGAAACGAGTCCGCTGGCACAGGCAAAGGCGATGGCTTTCTTTGCGGCATTCTCGGCATAGGTCGCGCCGTCTTCTTCCACTTCAAGGGTTAAATTGATATCTGCCGGGGTAATGAGTTCCAGCCCTGTATCTTTTAGCAGTTCCTGTAATTCTTTAACTTTGCCTTTGTTGTTGGTTGCGATCAGTAGTTTTTTCATTTTCTAATTTTCCCGGAGCGCAGACTTCAGTCTGCTTTTATCAGAGCGGACTAAAGTCCGCGTTCCAGCTTTTCTTTTGCCCATTTTGCATGTGCGCTGACCAATGGCTCATCATCTTTTACTGCCTGCTCCAAAATGGGAATGTCATTTTTGTTTCCAATGTTCCCAACAGCCACTGCCAGGTTGCGTAAGTATCCGCGCCGTTTGGCGCGTTTGACCGGACTCTTCTTAAAGCGCTGATTAAACTCGACGGATGTCAGAGTCAGGTCGGAGGTTATGACTGGAAGCGGGATTTTCGGCTCGAAGGCAGAGTCGCCCTTGGCGGAGAATCGATTCCACGGGCAGACCTGCTGACAGACGTCGCATCCGAAAATCCAATCCTGTGTAAGCGCTCTTAATTCATCCGGGATTTCTTCTTTGAGTTCGATGGTGAGGTAGGAGATGCAGCGGCGCGCTCGAGGGTACGGTTGGGCAGGATGCATTGCGTGGGACAGGCCTGGATACAGCGCGTGCATGTGCCGCAATGGTCAGTGATGAGCGTTTCATCGGGTTCGAGCTCGATGCCGAGCAGGATCTCAGCCAGAAAAAAAGTCGAGCCTGCCCTGGGGTTGATCAGCATGGAGTTTTTTCCGATCCAGCCAAGACCTGCGCGTTGGGCGAGTTCGCGTTCGAGGATGGGACCGCTGTCGGTGTAATAGCGGTTGGGGATGGGGTGTCCGAGCTGTTCTTCGATAAACTCAACAATCAATTTCAGGCGCGTGGGAATAACATCATGATAATCTTCGCCCAGTGCATAAGATGCAATTTGAAATTCTGCCTTCTGCCTTCTGCCTTCTGCCTTTGTATAGGGCATTGCCAGCACCAGAATGGATTTACATTCGGGGAGGATTTGTTTGGGGTCGGCGCGGCGGATGCGGCTGCGTTCTTCGGCAAGATAATTCATCGTGCCGTGTTTGTTTTGATCGAGCCATTCTTCAAAAATATTGTAGTGCGCGGGCGGCTCGAAGAAGTAACGCCAGCTAGGATGAATCCCAGCTGGCGCGCTTTTTGCTTGATTGCCTGTTTTAGTGCGGCAGTCACTCTTTACTTGACGATGATCTT
>NZ_JADJSO010000083.1:0-15601 GCF_016711665.1 Candidatus Villigracilis saccharophilus | reverse complement strand
CGAAGTGATGAAGGGGCTTAAAGGCATCCGCAGTGACGCGCTGGTTCTGTCCATTATTGCGGGGGCAACCATCAAGAAGATCGGGACAGGCTTGAAGCATAAATCCATTGTGCGTTCCATGCCGAACACGCCGGGACAGATTGGCGAAGGCATCACAGTTTGGACGGCCTCGAAGGAAGTCAGCCAGGAACAGCAAACAATGGCGCGCGCATTGCTTAGCGCGATGGGTGAAGAAGTTTTCGTCGAGGATGAAAGTTATCTCGACATGGCGACCGCGCTTTCAGGTTCCGGTCCCGCCTATGTATTTCTCTTCACCGAAGCCTTGATCGATGCCGGTGTACACATGGGATTCCCGCGCCGTATCGCTGAGCAACTGGTCTTGCAGACTATCAAAGGTTCGGCGTCATTCTATCAAGGCGCGAGCAGACATCCTGCGACATTGCGAAATCAAGTCACCTCCCCGGGCGGGACTTCTGCCGAGGCGTTGTATTATTTGGAGAAGGCTGGTTTCCGCACTGCGATTTCACGCGCGGTGTGGGCTGCCTATCAACGCTCGCTGGAATTGGGCAAGGAGAAGCCTGGTCATATCGCGGATGTGAATGACGATGAAGAGAAGTAAACATCCTCACACCAAAAGGCGGAGGCTTTTATCCCTAGCCCGGTCAGGGCTGAGATCAACGGCAGGTTTACAACTGCCCTGTCCCGAATATTTCGAGACGCGTTCGTGTCCGCTGGCGCAGAGAATCCACATTGGACACACAGGAAAATACTTTGAGTTTTTCGATTCGCCTTATCAACACAACCACATTCGGGGCAGGTGCGCGAAGTGTTCCTTGGATCCACAAAGATCACAGGAACTCCCATTCGCTCCGCCTTGTAGCTAATGTATTGTCTCAGTTGGAAAAACGACCAGTTGGCATGTCTCGCTCTCTGCTTGCGTCTTACCGTTACCCGTTCACGGATACCCCCCAATTCTTCGAGGGCAATCGCGCGATGGGTGTCATACGCAATTTGTACGATCGCCTTGCTGATCGTGTGGTTGGTTATTTTTTGGAAACGTGCCTGCTTGCCGGAAATCTTTTTGAGTTTTCGTCTGGCAGACTTCGAACCGTTACGTTGCAGGTTGCGGCGGCGATGCTCAAACTTTCGGCGATGCTCCTCAATCGATGCTCCGCTAAACCCGCCACCGTCACTGTCCGAGGCGATGTTCACAATCCCGAGATCAATTCCAAGAACCCCTTCAACGTCAATTGGCTTGGGTGTCTCCACATCGCAAGCTACCATCAGGTAGAACCTGCCTTTGACCATGCAAAGATCGCTTTCCCCATGTTGGCCTTTGAGCAATTCAAGCTGGCGCTTGCCGCAGGCAAAAGACATCTTTTGTCTGCCTGCCACTGTCCAGATATTCAACTCCATCCTGTCCAGTTTATAGGTCAGGATGCGATTATCGAAAGCGATCGCGCCATGCGGTTTGAAAGTCCGTTTGGCTTTTCTGTCCAGCTTGTAGGCGTCAGCGACTTTGGAAATTGCGCGGACAACCATCTGCGCGGTCAGGTCAAAGATTTCCTTCACGGAATAATAGGTCAGTTTGTGAAGCGGAAATTGCCGAAAGGTCTGACTCTCCCAGGCCTGATCGCTGATGTAGTTACAGGCGGCGTTTGCCACTTCCAAAGTTTTGCGAAGTGCCTGTGCCTGTTCGGGCGTAGGCAGGAGTTTTACTTGAGCGATCAGTTTCATAACTGGATTGTACCGCATCTTCAATATATTGACAATGCTATGGCGAAAGAGAATCGCCAGCAGCTATCCCTCCCCACGCCCAAGGGCGGGGGGTTCTCCCTGAGGTCTCGATGAAACCGCTTGAAAAAATCGAAACCGAACGTCTCATTCTGCGCAAACCGCGCATAGATGATGCGCCCGCTGTCTTTGCAGGCTGGGTGCAAGACCCCGAAGTGACCCATTTCCTCACCTGGCGTCCGCATGAAAATATCGGGCAGACCGAATCCATGCTGGCAAGGGCGATCAGCGCGTGGGAGGGTGATGTCCGCTTTCTTTTCATGATCGCATTAAAAAATGACGACTTGATCGGAAAGATCGAATTGCGCATTGAAGGTCACAGGATGGAACTGGGATATGTTATGAGCAGAGCATATCAAGGCAGGGGTTACATGACCGAAACCGTCCGAGCCATTATTGATTGGGCTTTCCAACAATCTAACATTTACAGAGTTTATGCTACAACAGGTGTGGACAATATCGCATCCCAGCGCGTGATGGAAAAAGTTGGGATGCTGCGAGAAGGGCTGTTACGAAAATACATTATTCATCCGAATATCAGCGATGAACCGCGGGATAGTTATATTTATGCGATTGTGAAATAATTTGAATCACGGACTTAAGTCCGCGATTCTTAAAGGGCAACAACCAATCCCTTTCGCTTATAATACGGGGCGTTCAAATCTGGTAGTTGGAAAATTATGTCACTCCTCACTGTAAGTTCACTCGCAAAATCATACGGCCCCACTGATATTTTCAGCGGGGTATCCTTCTCCGTGGTCAAAGGCGCGCGCATGGCCATTGTCGGACCGAACGGGATCGGCAAAACCACGCTCATGCGCATCCTCGTCGGCGTGGACGAACCCACCTCGGGAGCAGTATCCCGCACACGCGGAGTCCGAATCGGGTATCTGTCGCAGGAAGCAGATTTCCAAATGACGGGAACCATCTGGACGGCTTGCGAATCCGTCTTCGACCATTTCAAAGCAGAACAGGAAGAATTGCACCGCCTTGAAGGATTGATGTCTGATCCTGCGCAAGCTGAAGAAGTGATGGAACGCTACGGAAAATTGCAGGAGGAATTCGAGCGGCGTGGCGGCTACACCTACACCACCAAAATTCGTCAGGTGTTGACGGGCCTGGGATTCAGCGAGGAAGATTATCAACTTGACCTTGATCATCTCTCGGGCGGACAGCGCACGCGCGGATTTCTCGCACGCCTGCTGCTCGAAGACCCCGACCTGCTCCTGCTCGATGAGCCCACCAATCATCTCGACATCGCCGCCGTCGAATGGCTCGAAGGATATTTGAGTCAATGGGAAGGCGCGGCCATCATCATTTCGCATGACCGTTTCTTTTTGGATAAAGCCAGTAACGTAATTTTGGAAATGTTCCCCGGCGCAACCGAAACCTATCGCGGCAATTACAGCGCATATTTAAAACAACGCGCCGAACGCATGGCGCGCCGTCAGGAAGTGTTCGACAGCGAAAAGGAAAAGCTGCAAAAGGAAATGGAATACATCCGCAAAAATGTGGCGGGACAAAATGTATTGCAAGCCAAAGGCAAACTCAAGCGCCTCTCGCGCATCATTCAAGCCATCGAACAGATCGGCATGGAAGCCGCGCTCAAACAAAAGTGGAGCGAGACCGCCGGCGAAATTTCCGTCACCACTTCCATTCTCAGCGTCGAGGAAGCGGGACGCCGCATCAACGCCCTGCAGTCGCCTGTGCGCCAGCTGCCCAATTTGCATCTACGCCTCGCGCAAGCCGCGCGCTCCGGTGACATGGTCATCCGCACTGAAAACCTCAAAGTTGGATTCTCCGATAAATTTTTATTCTCATCTCCAAACATAGATTTGAGACGCGGCGACTGTGCTGCATTGATCGGGCCAAACGGCGCCGGCAAATCGACTTTTCTAAAGACGATCCTCGGTCAGATCCCGCCGTTAGCTGGTGAGGTGACCTTGGGAGAGAGTCTGCATATTGGGTATTTTGCCCAGGCGCACGAAAGCCTTGACCCGAAGAAAAGCGTGATCGACGAGATCATCGGTGTGACGAACTGGCTGCCGCAAAAAGCGCGTGAGTATCTCGGCAAATATCTTTTCTCCGGTGATGACGCTTTCAAAATGGTATCCATGCTCTCCGGCGGCGAGCGCGGACGTCTCGCGCTGGCCAAGCTCGCATTACAAGATACCAACTTGCTATTGCTAGATGAACCCACCAACCATTTGGATATCCCCTCGCAGGAAATCCTCGAAGCCGTGCTGGATGACTATCAGGGCACGATCCTGCTCGTCACGCATGACCGTTATCTCGTGGATGCCATCGCGACCCAGATCTGGGAAATTGACACGGATGAATCCCATCTGGTAATCTTCAAGGGTATCTATTCCCAGTTGAAGGAAGAACGTGAAAAGGATCTGGCTCGCCGGGCTGCGGTTCAAGCTGAGCGTGAAGCGCCTGTTGTGACAGACACCCGCAAGGCAAAACCAGCCAATTCCAAAGAAGAGAGAAAAAAGAACGCGCAAAAGCAGGAGCTTGAAAACAAGATCTCCAAACTTGAAATAGAACTTGGCGAGATCAGCGATAAGTTGGCAAACCCGCCCAGGGATGCCGCTGAAGTCATCAGGCTGGCAAAGGAATATGATCGAGTGCAAAAAGAGATGGATGTGAAATTGGCTGAGTGGGAAGCTTTGCAGTAACCCAAGAAGGCATAGTGGAGTCTCCATGGATTTGATATCTACACTTATCGAAGCTGATAAATTACGCGCAAAAGACCAGCACGAGAAAGCGCGTGAATTGCTGGTACGGCTTGCTTTAGAATTCCCCACGAACCCGGTTGTTCAATATAAAACAGCCTGTGTGTATGATTACATTGGGCAGGAGAAGGAAGCCATCCCATACTATCTGGCCGCGATCGAGAACGACCTGCCGGGGGACGATCTGCGCGGAGCGTATCTGGGGCTGGGCAGTACCTATCGCACATTGGGACAATATGCCGAATCAAAAAAGATACTGCAAGCCGGGCTGGGTCAATTCCCTGATGCAAATGAAATGAAAATATTTCTTGCGATGACACTCTACAATCTGGGTGAACATCATGAGGCCGTCAGTTCTTTGATCAAGATCCTTGCAGAAACAACCTCAGATGAGAAAATAATAGATTATGAACGCGCCATTCTTTTTTATGCGGAAGACCTGAATAAAAAATGGGATTAAATAAAAAAAAGCCAGAGATCTTCTCTGGCTTTTTTTTATCAATTATTTCTCATTAATGTCATTGATGGAAATTTCATCATCCAGCGGTTCGAGATGTGTATGAACGATCGTGTCACTTAGTTGACTACGCACATCGCTTTCAAAATCCTCGGCAATGTGATGCGCATCATGCACGCTCCAATCACCGGGTACAAGCATGTGCACAGAGACGAACCGTCTGGCCGCAGACTGTCGTGTGCGGATGGCGTGAAACTGCACGCCGCGCTCCTGATATCTGGCGATCACATTTTCCACAAGCTTTTGTTCTTCCGCAGGCAGCGAGGCATCCATAAATCCTGCGACGGAACGTTTTAAGAGTTTAATACCCGTCCAAATGATGTTAAGCGCTACCAGAATGGCGAGGATCGGGTCGAGAATATACCATTTTGTAACCGCCACAACTCCGATACCGCCGATCACGACCACGGAAGTCCAAACATCGGTCATCAGGTGATGCCCGTCCGCTTCGAGCGTGATAGAGTTGCGTTTTTTTCCAGTGGCGATCAAGATCCGTGACACCACCAGGTTGACCAGTGATGCCAGCATGGACACCACCAAACCGATTCCGAGCTGCTCCAATTCCCTGGGTGCTAGCAGTCTTTCAACGGCGGTCCAAATAATGCCGCCGGCCGCGATTAAGATCAGCACACCTTCCGCACTGCTGGCAAAATATTCCGCCTTGCTATGTCCGTACATGTGACTGTCATCCGGCGGCAACGCGGCAATGATCAACATACTCAGCGCGATCACCGCGCCGACCAAATTGACGATGGCTTCCAACGCATCTGACAACAAGCCGACCGAGCCTGTCAATAGATAGGCGATTGTTTTTAGGACAATGGTGATCAACGCGGCGCTGATCGAGAGCCACGCGTAACGGGTTAGCGCTAGATCTTTATTATTACTATGAGTATGGGTAGCAGACATGGTTTCCTCAACTTTTTAATGAGGCTGCCTGTCGTAATTTAATTAGACCGCTTTGGGGATTTGGCACGGCTACGACTTTGAGATTCTGGCGCCGAAGGTGAAATCATACCTGCAACCATGAATTTTTATAATGGATGAATGTCACGAAACCATTTTTCTGTGATATGTGGATTGTTGATAAAATAGCCCATCTCAATCCGCATGGAGATGTCTGTGAAAAAAATACTTTCCATCAGCGTGGGATCATCATCACGCGACCACACCACCCGCCACACATTTCTCGGGCAGGAGTGCGAAATTTCCCGACAGGGTACAAATGGCGATTTCAACAAAGCCATTCAGCGCTACCGGGACATGGACGGCAAAGTGGATGCCTTTGGCGCAGGCGGAGTTGAATTCTATCTGGGAGTCGAAGATCAACGCTATTATTTTCGCGATGTCAAACGCATCCGCAATGCGATCAAGATCAGCAAGGTCGGGGATGGAAATGGAGTAAAAGGCATACTGGAAAAACGCGCCTTTGAATATCTTGAAAAGTATTTGAATGAACAGGAAGGTAAATCCCTGAAAGGACTGCCGGCATTGATCACAACCGTTGTGGAAAGATACAGCATGGGCAAAGCCATGGTGGAGGCCGGGTTGAACGTCACTTTTGGAGATTTTATGTTCGCGCTCGGACTGCCTTTTGCGATCAGAACGATCGGCGCGGCCCGGCTCTTGGCAGGTATGTTATTGCCTGTCGTGACGCAGCTACCGTTCGCGTGGCTCTATCCGCTAGGGTCGGAACAGGACAAACCACCGCAACCCAAATGGACAAAATACTATCAGCGCGCGCAAGTCATCGCAGGCGACTTTTTACAGATACGCCAGTACATGCCCGATGACCTGACCGGGAAGATCGTTGTGACGAACACAACCACAGCCAGAAATGTGGATGAACTGCAAAAACGCAATCTGCACATTTTGGTCACGGTCACGCCGCGGCTGGAAGGACGCAGCTTTGGTACCAACGTCATGGAGGCAACCCTGCTTGCGCTGATGGATAAACCGCAATCTGAAGTAACCCACGCTGATTTCATGGATCTTATCGATCGTATCCCCATGCGGCCGAATATCGAAGTGCTAAATTGAGGTCCTTTGTTTGAACCTACCAAATCGGTTTCGATTGGAAATGATAGAATAAGATATGCAGATGGCTCATTATGAGACAATTTATTGTCTATATTTCTGTTGACTGCATCGCACGCCTCTTCAAACCCCGTGATTTTTGCAGAGATGATCGTTGTTTGAAAAGTGAAGATTTAAATTAACGAGGTAAACATGGAAAGAAAACGGCTTTTTATTATACTGGGCACCCTGTTGGTGTCACTTTTGATCATTGTCTTTATTGTTCGAGGAAGACTAAATAAAACCAATTCACTTGTATCAGACATTACTTTGTGCGGTCAGAACCCAAGCGGGCTTTGTATTATCACATTTGTAGCGAGCGATCCTGGTCTAATGGCGATCAATTTCCAGTTGACTGGGATGATTATCCCCTTTTCCACGTCAAAGGGCTGAATCGAGGGATTTCCTATAATTATTCCTGTTACCCGTCAGACGCAACCCCATTGAATGTGTATTGCACAGGGCCGCGCACACCGCTGGGGGAATCCATTGAGCTTGAAGTTTATGATGTTGAAAATAATACCCTGCTCGCTCGCGGAAAAGTTGTTGTCGCGGCTTTTATAGTTTGGACGCCAGCCGGCGTCCCGGCAATAACCGACCTTACCGCAACACCCGCAACTGCCATTATTGCGACGCCGCTAAGTGGCGCCACAGCAATTCCCAGTCCTACCCAGACCGCTGTTACAACAACACCCATAACGGCATATCCCAATCCTTGATTTGCTTTTGTGAATGCTGATTTATTTGCCAACAGCTTAAGTGTTATTGGCCAGAATTGGAGGACGATCCTTGCCATTCTGGCCTTTGTGTTTTGGGGAATGATTTTGGTCTTTGCAGTTCTGAAAAAAATATCAGATCAAAACTTTACTGATATGGAATTGATCACTCTGGCAATGGGCGGGTGGCCTGTGCCGGTGTTGTTGTTTTCCGTTGTGATGCTATTATTTCGAGCGGTCGTTCCAGAGACTGTTTTTTTCATCATAGCCGCAATTTTTATTCTTGTGCCTGCCGGTTTCGCTATTTATGCGGTCTGGAAAGATGTTTCACTCAAATGTATTTTCATTCTATTACTGTTTTTCATTTTTGTTTTTATTCGGATTGGGTTTGTGTCCAATATTATCCTGCCTTCCTATTTTGACTCAGCCGAACATTATCGCATTATCAATTATTTCCTGAAAATACAGTCACCTTTCAAGTTCATGTGGCCGACCGCGTCTTATTACCATGTTGGCTATCATGTTATTGTTGCCGCATTTGTATCCATAACGCGTGCGAATCTCGGACAGGTGATGCTGTTGTTTGGACAGATTGTTCTGGCGGCGATTCCCTTCCCTCTTTATTTTCTTGTGCATCGCGCTGTCAACTCGCATGCGGCGGCATTCCTCGGGGTTATGCTGGCGGCTTTCGGATGGTTTATGCCGGCCCATGCAGTTAATTGGGGCAAATACCCGGCATTATTGAGCTTATTATTAATTCAATTTACGCTCGGAATAGCTGTTATAAAAAATCGATGGCTGCTTGCATTGAGCTTGTTCACATCAGCTCTAATCCACAGCCGTTCGATTATTTTGCTTGGAGTCTTTGGCGCGGCATGGGTATTGTCTTATCAAGTACGCGATAACCGAAAACTGCTTCTCACGATAGGCATGGCCGTGCTGGGGATGGCTGTCGTGTTGATGGATAAGAATCAAACGTTTGGCCCCGTCTTTGAGCCGTACCGAATCTGGATTACGCTTCTGGTCATACTGCTGTCTGTTTCTGCTGCCCGGTTATTTTCCCGCCTGATATCTTTCTCGCTCCTCGCCATGTTTGGAATACTTGCAATGTCATTGATCCCCATCGCAAAAGCATATACCTTGTTGGATAGGCCGCTTGTGGAAATGATCCTGTTTTTACCGCTGGCATTCCTCGGCGGAGTGGGGGCTTCGCGCCTGTCCAAGGCTGCCATGCTTCTATTCGCTGTGATCATTATTTTTAACGCATTCACCCGCTATAACTTCTCCCCATCAGATTGTTGTCAACTGGTTGCCCGGGATGACGGGGCCGCTTTGGATTGGATGGATCGGCATCTGCCCGATGACGCGCGCGTCGCCATTGCAGGCGCGGACCTGAACATTGACGCATTCAGCGCCCCCATGCAGGGAACCGGCACAGATGCGGGAATTTGGGTCGTGCCATTAAGCGGACGCGCAGTGACAAGCCTGCCTTATTTCACGGATTTTGGATCACAGGAAATATATCAATCCCTTTGCCGGCAGCAAGTGACGCATATCTATGTCGGTTCGAGACCGCAAAGTTTTAGAGTGGATTTATTCCAGGTAAGTTCTACATGGTATGAAGTGATCTTTCGTCTGCCGGGCACACAGATCGTAAGGGTGCTTGGCTGCGGCGTTGAATAAAAACATCCCAAGCACAACAAGGTGCATGGGATGTTTTTATGTGTATCAAACCGCTTGATCAGGGGAAGTAAAAATCCACAGCCAGCGGGGAGTGATCTGAAGCCGTCCTTAAAGTATTCTTTGTGACGAGGGGTTCCTTATTTGGACTGGGAAGTTTATAAGCCTGAAACGCAAGCATTGGCTGTGTTGTCCATATATGGTCAACCCTGCTGACATCGGTGAAAAATGACCAGCCAGCTGCTTCGAGCAATGGCGGGCACGCCACTTGATTTAAGGGATAACCCAACTCAATGCCAGGAGGAGGCATGGTCATATCGCCCAATAAAATGGCGGCACTTTCCGCAAAAGGCTGAACAACCTTGACCAGATTTTCAACATTTTGACAGCCAACCTCATCAAAGTTAGGATTGATCTGTGTGGCAAACACCTGGATCGAGCCTCCATCCGGAGTGGCAACTTCTGCGCGGATCAGACAATTCTGCACATCCGCATATGTTTCTGAGTCCTTTATTTCAAGTTTTGAAAAAAGTATCACATCATACGTATTGCCGTTCTTATCCAGCGTTGGGGAAGCAGACTGGCATGAAATATACTCCATGCCAAGATCGTTGGCAGCTTGATTGGCAATTTCGAAATCATTCAACTGCCAGCCGTTCGCCTCCTGGATCGCAAGAACATCCGGGTTGTAGGCTTGTAGAATGGACGTGATCAAGGGCAGCTTTTCCAATCCGCCGCCTTCGATATTGTAGGTCATAAAACGAACTGCGCCTTCATGGATTTGAAGAGCAGATGCGGTTGCAGTAAGAAAATCTGCGGCTGGGATGATCGCGGTCACGTAAGGCGTCGTGGTTGGGATAATCCTTGTGGGGGTATCCTCGATGATCCTTGCTCCTTCGGGGATCTTGTTGGATGTCCCGCAGGCTTGCATGATGATCAATGTCAGTGGGATGAACAACCCTAACAAGATCCTTTTTCTGATCTGCCTCTTTGATTGAATATTATTTGAACTCATACTTTTTTCTCCTCATTTCCTCTGTATGCTATTTACGCAGCGGTCTGCGCCCTTTGGGATGGCCTATTATAAAAGATTACCGCTGTTTGCAAAGTTTTTTGGATTCGCCAGCCAGAACTTTATAAAAAGCGGCTGGATTTAGGAAATACAAATACGGGTCAACTTGCTGTTTGGCTCATAAGATCATGCATAATATCACATGGATCTATTTGATGGGATAATATAAGCCTCCGTCGGCGTGGTCCATCTTTAGTAGCCTGGCTTGATCGATCAGTTTGATCAAATAAAGGGATTGTCAATTTTTGCCACACTCGGTATAATGACCACTCTTTGGACGGGTAGCTCAGTTGGTTAGAGCACTGCGTTGACATCGCAGAGGTCGTAGGTTCGAGCCCTATTCCGTCCACTCGAAAATCATCTAATAAAACGCTTGGACCAAGACGAGTAGGTGTAGTTGTTCTGACAGAGAGAAGGTGCGATTGTTGAGAGCGTCTTCCAGAAACGATCACTGAAAACCACTTGAGAGCGTGAGGCAGAAAGCTTATAGCGATTATGCGGAACGGTTGGCTCCGTTATCAGCCTAAGAGATGAGTTGCAAGACTCAAATCGGGTGGAACCGCGTGAATGAAATTCTCGCCCCGTTATTGGGTGAGAATTTTTTGTTTAAGTGGTTGACATCGGAAATCGATCGATTTCCGATGTCAACGTTGGAATGCGTTGGAGTCTAAAAGGAGTAGAAAATGGCACTACAAACAGAACGTTATGAAGATACACAATTGTATAAGATCCGTCACTCAGCGGCGCATGTGATGGCGCAGGCTGTTCTGGAGATCTTTCCGGATGGCAAAGTGACCATCGGCCCGCCTGTGGAAAATGGCTTTTATTATGACTTCGACCTGCCGCGCAATCTCACTCCTGAAGATCTGGAGCAGATCGAAAAACGCATGCGGCAGATCGTGCAGGTCAAGCATGAATTCAAGAAGACCGTCATTTCCGCGGAGGAGGCGAAAAAGATTTTTGCCGACCAGCCTTACAAGTTGGAATTGATCGAAGGCCTTGAGAAAGGCGGCAGGGATGAATACGGCAATCCGCTGGATGGGCCGCCTGATATTTCCATTTATCAGCAGGATACCTTCACAGACCTTTGCCGCGGTCCACATGTGCAAAGCACAAAAGAGATTCGTCAGGATGCATTCAAGCTGATGTCCATCGCAGGCGCGTATTGGCGCGGCGATGAAAACAACAAGATGCTTCAACGCATTTATGGCACAGCCTGGGAAACCAAGGATCAGTTGAAGGATTATCTGAATCAACTGGAAGAAGCCAAGAAACGCGATCATCGCAAACTGGGCAAGGAATTGGAAATCTTCATCTTCGATGAAGAGGTCGGACCGGGTTTGCCTTTATGGCTGCCCAATGGCGGCGTGATGATCGAGGAACTCGAAAAACTCGCCAAGGATATGGAAGACAGGGCCGGCTACTTGCGCGTCAAAACGCCGATTCTTACAAAGGAAGATCTCTTTGTGCGTTCAGGTCACCTGCCTTATTATGCAGAGAGCATGTATCCGCCGATGGAAATCGAAGGCGTTAAGTATTACGTCAAGCCAATGAACTGTCCAATGCATCACAAAATTTTTGGTTCGAAGGGACGTTCCTATCGGGATCTTCCCGTTCGCCTCGCCGAATACGGAACCTGCTACCGTTACGAGAAGTCCGGTGAACTCTTTGGGTTGATGCGCGTCCGCTCGATGCAGATGAACGATGCTCACATCTACTGCTCGGAGGAACAATTCGAACAGGAGTTCATGGGTGTGGTGGCGCTATATCGTAAGTATTTTGAACTGTTCGGGATCGAGAAGTATGTGATGCGCCTGTCCCTGCACAGCAAGGCGGGACTGGGCAAAAAATATGTGGACAACGAGCGCCTATGGCTCAAGACCGAAGAGATGGTGCGCCGCGCGATGGATAACGGCGGTGTGCCATACGTGGAACGCGAAGACGAAGCTGCATTCTACGGCCCAAAAATTGATGTGCAAGTTTGGTCAGCCATCGGGCGCGAATTTTCGCTGATGACGAATCAAGTGGACTTTGCCGTACCAGAACGTTTTGACTTGAAGTTCACGAACAAGGAAGGCGTGGATGAAATTCCGTTGTGCATTCACCGTGCGCCGCTCTCCACACATGAGCGCATGGTCGGATTCCTGCTCGAGCATTACGCGGGCAACTTCCCAGTATGGTTGTCACCCGAGCAGGTGCGTGTCATCTCGATCACGGATGCTCAGAATGAGTATGCTGAAAACATCGCGAAGCAATTACGCGAAAGCGGAATCCGCGTTCATGCAGATCAATCGTCACAGCGCATGAACGCCAAAATCCGTCAGGCGCAGTTGATGAAGGTTCCGTATATGATCGTGGTCGGTGACAATGAAATGCAGGCTGGACAAGTGTCGCTCCGTGTACGTGATGGAAGCCAGCAGAACAATATTTCATTGGCTGAGTTTACAGCGCGTGCGAAGGATAAGATCACGAGACGCGCAAGCGAGTTGTAAGTCTGACCATGGATGGTGGACGATAGACCGTAAAAGGACAGGCGGAGGATTTTCCCCCGCCTGTTTTATTTTTTCTCTTTACGGAATCCACCCGTGGATCGATTCCACGCTGAGGGGGAAGGGGTGGATGCGGCAGTCATTCACGTTGACCAGCATGAGTTCGGTGGGGCGGTCGGGGAGGTCGGTGGAGCGCATGACGATGATCAGCCAGCTGCCATCCGGTGACCAGAACGGCGCGGTGACGATCCAATTGCCCATTTGCGCAAACAGCCTGCGGTCGGAGCCGTCGAGGTTGGAAATGTAAATCGCATCCTGGAGATTCTCGCGCGCATGATATGCGATGCGGTTGCCATCGGGGGAGATGGCGAAATCTTCATAGGCGCGATGATTGGGGATAACAAAAATTTCTGTGACCGCGCCGCTGGCGATATCCACTTTTCGCAGGGAGATACCGCCCTCCACATTCACGCCGTAGATCAAGCCGGTTCCATCGGCAGTCCAATCCACCAGTTGCTCATCGCCATTCTCATTGACGGCTTGAGTACGTCCGCTGCCATCGGGATTGATGATGTACAAGTTGAGGTCACTCCCACTGCTGAAGGCGATCTTCGTCCCATTCGGTGACCAGACCGGGACATTATCATCGGTGGTTGTGTTGGGGATGTGAATTTGTCCGCCGCTTGCGAAGTCGAAAAGATTCAAACCTTCACCCCAGGCAAAAGCGACAAACCTTCCATCCGGTGAAAGCGAGGATAAACACCCTGCGAGATGATCTGTTTTTCACTGCCATCAAGGCGCGCCATGAAACTGCCGTAATTATCGTAGTTGAGCCAATCATCGCTAAGCGCACCATAGACGAGCAGCCTGCCATTCAGTTCGGGGGGAACTGCTTGATAGTTGTCTAATGCCACTTGCCACGAATCAGGCGTCAGGCAGATTTGATCCGCTGCCACTGGCGTGGGAGATTCATCACCGGGGAGTTTCTCCACACCCCATTGAATCTGCCAGTTTCCAGAAATCACCACAACCGGGTTTGAGACTTGCACAATCAAGTTGCCCGAGGGAACTTCGCCCTCGAACCTGACCACCGAAATAAAATGTCCGGGGTCGCCCAGCCCAGACCCGCCGGGCACGGAATTTCCGATGGCGAGGCCGACACCGTTGAACATGACGGCGCTCTCGAAATCGAAACTGTAGCCATCAGCGGTGTGGGTTGCCTTGACGACGCGCACCGGGAACCCGGCCAACTCGATATCTTGGTTCAGATCCCAGGCCTGCCCTTCCTGCGGATTTGGTCCCGCGTCGAACTCGAAGCTGGCGCTTGATTCTGAATATTGAGCGGCCACTGCGCTGACAGTCATGGTCAACGGGTAAGCTTGTTGTTTATTGATGATTTCAAATGCCCACGGAAGGAACCCGCCGGTGGCTTTTCGACAGGCGAGTCAAGTTGACTGGTGGCGAAATCATACAAAACTTCCTGACCATTGGCATCGGTGAAAACTGGATAGGTGGAGAAATCTAATGCCGATGCGCCTTGCGGCAGGCTGTTGGAATTGAACGAGCCGATGAGGATGAAGCCGCGGTCTGTCTCGACGATCTTTTCAATCGTCAACGGACTTTCGCCTGTGGTTGATCTCTTGAAGGTGTGACCTCAATGACCGGAACGATGGTCATCTCTGGCGGTGCGGGGATGAAACGCAGGGCAGTTCCCATTGTTCAGGAAGTGTGCCTGGCGGCGATCCTTCGATACATGGGATGAGAAGCACAGCGTCATTCACTTGTGCGGTCAGCGGAGCAAATGTATAAGTGGATTTGTAGCCAGTACCCCAGCCACCCGCTTCGTACCCAAGATGATCTTGCAGTGTGCCGTCAGGTAATTTCAACTGAGTGCGGTCTTCGAGCTTTGAACCACAGCCAGGCGCGGCCACATCGCGCAAGAGTTTTTCCTGCGGAATATTGTCAACAGTGTAAATGACAACAGTCTTGCTTGAGGTCAACACCACATCACTGACCGTGATCTTGATTCCGTCACGCGTCTGCGAAACTGGTTCTGCCAGTGTACGGATTGGCGTACTTTGATCTACAATGCCAATACCGGGGATATACCTGAGTGAGCGCCCGATGGCGTATGCCACTCCGCTCAATGTGAGTAAAATCAGCAAAGTAATCAGCATCACAACAAGCGGGCGAGTACGTAAAAGCGTTATCGGAGATTTTTTTCGAGACGGTCACAATGCTTGGCATAAGGTTTCTATTCTCCAGGACGCCACGGCGAGCGATAGCTTCAACGCGTCTTTCATGCGCTTATCGTTCATCTCTCGCTCCTTTCAATCCAAGCTGCGCAGGCGTTCGCGCGCCGCGTTCAGCATCCACTTGGACCGTGCCGACTGCCGAACCTGCTTCTTCCGCCATTTTCCTTTTCGCTCATTTCAAGAAAATATCTTTGAACGATCACCGCGTTGGCGCGGTGATAATTTTGCATGGCATCCCAGATTTGATTTTGGGCTTCGATGGAC